>CAMDVY010000294.1 GCA_945878745.1 Klebsiella pneumoniae
GCCTTGGCCATTGGCAACAGCGATGTGGTGGTCTGGAAGGCGGCACCGATGGAGCACCCCTTTCCGCAATTGGTGGCCCAGAAACACGGTTGGCGGTCGTCCAGCGGGCGCGTCAGGATTGCACGACGCATCGGCACCATCGGAATGCCGAGTTTCTTCGCCGCGGCGGCCATCAGAAGCTCGGGTACTCGCGGCTTCGGCGGTGAGTGCAGTACACCCGGCGCTGAATCAGGCATGTCTTCGATACCCGGATTGTCGCCGCACACGCCGATCAGTTTTTCTGCCTCGTCGTACCAACGGGCAATGTCCGTGTACTCAAACGGCCAGTCAGCACCGTGGCCGTCGCGGCTGAATCCCTTGAAGTCATGGTGACTGAAGCGCAGCGAAAAGCGCCCCCAGTGCTTGGTTCGACCCCCAAGCATGCGCGCCCGCCACCACAGGAATTCGCTGCCTTCCGCAACGGTGTAGGGCTCGCCCGGTACCTGCCAACCGCCATCGACGGTTGCGTCGTGGAAGCCGAACGGCTTGTCCGGTGTGGACATGCCGCGCAAGGGTGCATCAGCGTTGGTTTGAAACATCGGTGTTTCGCGAACCGGGTCGTAGTCACGCCCGGCTTCGAGCATCAACACCCGCGAACCAGCCTGCGTGAGTACATAGGCCGCCATGGCGCCGCCGGCACCGGACCCCACCACGACCGCGTCGTAGGCAAATCCTTGATACATGTGGCTCATGGCAATCGCCGAATGCGCATGTTGCGGAAGGCAACGCGGTCGCCATGATCCTGCAAACCGATGTGACCTTCCCGCAGCGCGCCAAACCCCTTCCAGGTGGCGAATTTGCTGGCTGCGACCAGTTCGTTCCACTGGCTGCTGCCGATCACAATGTCAACCGTTGCCTCGCCGTTTTGCCAGGATTGCAGGTGACCGGCCTGGTGACGAATGCGAATCTGATTCCAGTCGCCGGCCGGCCGTTGCGAGGTCGCGGGCGCTGCGATCATGTCGTAAAGAGACCTGGAGCGTCGGTTGGCTTGTTTATTATCCGGGTGACGGGCATCGTCGAGAATCTGGATTTCCGGCGCGTGCACATAGATCGGTAGATCGGTCTCGTCGGCAAGAAAGAAGATTCCGCTGTTGCCAACTGCCGAGATCTGCCACTCCAGTTCCAGCTCGAAGTCTGCAAAGGTCTCGCGCGTGATCAGGTCGCCGCCGCCACGTCCGGTGAGGACGACCTGGCCGTTTTCGAGGGTCCATGGGGCGGGGATATCGGTGCGGCCATAACCGCGCCATTGCGACAGCGAGGAGCCATCGAATAGCGTGATCCAGCCATCCGCCGGTGCCGATGTCGGAGGAGGTGAGCTCCCTTGAGAAGTCGCGCAACCCGCCATCAGCAGGATGCACAGGACGCCGCAGGCTTTTATTACTCGCTGAGAAGTTTCGACGCGCATCAATATGTGACCCCCCCCATTTGCTGCACCTCGCCCCAGTCTAATCTTCTCAGCAGCGACTAGACAGATTGGCTCGTCCAGTCCGGGTACCATTGACGAGGTTCTGCCGGTCCAGGCTGAAACGTAAATTTGGCCGGGCGAACTGCGTAGATGTGAATCGGAATCTGGCCGGGGAACCACCCTTTGAATTCGACTTTGAACTCTGACTACAAAACGCGGACGTTACAGTTTTTCGCGACCTGCCCGGTCGGAGTCGCAGACTTGCTCGCCGGTGAGTTGAAGGGCTTCGGCGCGCAGCGGATCCGCGAACAGAAAACAGGCGTGATGTTCGAGGGTCCGTTGGAATCGGGCTACCGAGCCTGTCTGTGGTCACGTACTGCGAGCCGAATTTTACTGCAGATCGCCGAGGTGGATGCTCACGATGCCAACGAGCTTTACCGCAGCGTCCATGACATCGATTGGTTTAAACACCTCGAACGGGATCGTACTTTTGCGGTCGATTTCACTGGCACCAACAGCTACATCACCCACACCAAATTCGGTGCGCTCAAGGTAAAGGACGCGATTGTCGATCAGTTCCGCGACCGGTTTGGCGACCGGCCATCCATCAAACTTGATCAACCGGACGTTCGGATTGAAGTTCACCTGAATCGGGATCGCGCCGTCGTCAGTATTGATCTCTCCGGCGATCCCCTGCATCGTCGTGGTTACCGGATTCGCAGTGTTGCTGCCCCTTTCAAGGAGAACCTGGCGGCGGCGATTCTGCTGCGCTCGGGTTGGCCTGCAATTGCCGCTGAAGGCGGACGATTCATTGATCCCATGTGCGGATCAGGAACACTGCTGATTGAAGCAGCGATGATGGTGGGCGATATCGCGCCGGGGTCGCGCCGTCAGTATTACGGATTGTTCGGCTGGAAAGGGCATGACGCAGCCATGTGGTCGAATCTCGTGGAAGAGGCACACCAACGGCGAATAGCAGGGGCGATAACTGCGGGCACAATCGTCGGCGCGGATATGGACGCAGCCGCGGTCAGTGCGACCCGCGAAAATCTGGCTGAAGTGGGTCTCGGGGACAGCGTCACGGTGGAATGCCGATCCCTCGATCAGTGGACGGATGCGCAATCGGGAACAGGGCTACTGATCACCAATCCGCCGTATGGAGAGCGACTGGGTGAAGCCAAGGCTCTGGAGCCTCTCTACGCCACGCTTGGCCGCATGTTCCGCGAGTGCTTTGTGGGTTGGCGGGCGGTTGTGTTTACGGGTAACCCGCCGTTGGCGCTGGCGGTTGGCATGCGTGCAAAACGAAGCCACACCTTCTTCAACGGCGCGATCGAATGTCGACTGCTGCGATTCGAAGTGCTTCCGGACGACAAAGGCTAGTGTCGTGGGCCGGCACTGCGTTGGACTCCTTGGTAATATGCACCGTATTGCCAATGAGTCCGTCTTGTTACGGCCCACGACAGGGGCTCTGAAGTGATGCGAATTACCGACTCACGACACTGGCCCGCACTATCGTGACGAGCTGCATCTATCTGGTTCGACATGCGGCTCCTGACATGGAACGCACCGATATACCCTACGACACCCCGCCTGGACCTGCGTTGACGGCAGAGGGTGAACTACAAGCACGCCTGCTAGGCGAGTATTTGCTTCCGCTGCAAATCGCACGCCTCTACAGCAGCCATTTTCTGCGTGCGCAGCAAACCGCAGCAATCGCGGCTGACCAGGCCGGATTGACGGTCCACATCGAACCCGGGATCGGTGAATGGCATGCAAGTGAACGCGCTCGAGACGTGGTCGCTCGCGTGGAGCCGGTTCTGGAGCGAATCAAGCAGGAAAGCGAGAGAGAAGGGCCGGTATGTCTGGTCAGTCACGGCGGCCCGATCGGCGTGATGCTGCGAAAGCTCGGCATGGACCGTGAGCAGGTGGACGTGTATCGATCTACCTTTGGCGGATCAACGCCATCGCCTCATGCTGGCGTTTGGCGGATCACTGCCAACGGCGATCGATGGGAGTATGCGCTGGTTTTTCAGCCGCCGATGTCATGTTCTTGAATGTGAATTGCGGAGATTCAAACTGCTCAGGAAGATCTCCATGCTGTCCATTCGCGTCAAGGACTGGCAGCGGCCAGTCGATCTTCTGCTGAGCAGACTCCTGGTTCAGTCCGGGGTCGTCGCAACCGATGTGCTGCAAATCGCAGTTTTTGGTGTCGACGGGCGCCGGGTTCTCCCGGCCGGTTAGACTGTGTCGGTCCTGGCACGGCCAATTCCATGAAATTAGTGAACCTCATTTTTGTCCTTCTCCTGGGATTCTCGAGCCCGAACCTGCTTGCGGCGGTTGAGGTGGTGGGACTGTTCAAGGATCGTGCCGTCATCAGAACCCCGCTTGGCGAGGAAATGGTCCGTGTGGGTCAGACTTCGCCAAAGGGCGTAAGGCTCCTGTCTGCCGATGCGAATGGCGCCAGGGTCAGTTTCCAGGGCCAGAACTACGATCTCAAACTCTCCAACCGGGTTGGTAGCAGCTTCAAACCCGTACAAGCCCGATCGATTACCGTCAATGCGGATTCCACGGGCCAGTACCGCGTCAACGGCCAGATCAATGGCAGTCCTGCCAATTTCCTGGTTGATACCGGGGCCAGTGTCGTGGCGATGAGCGGCAAGCATGCCACCAGCCTGGGAATTGACTACTCCATCGGTCAGCAGGGCTCGGTCGTGACGGCTCAAGGCGAAGTACCCGCCCGCTATGTCACCTTGTCACAAGTCAGTGTCGGTGGAGTGGTTGCGCACAACGTTGCAGCGACCGTTATCGAGGGAAACTACCCACTCGATATCCTGCTCGGCATGAGCTACCTCAATGAAGTGGCAATGCAGAACCAGGGTGGAGTGCTGACTCTCACCGAGCGTTGATGGTTTTGTCAGAAGGAGATTTGTTAGAAAGTACGTCTGACTGCCAGTGTAGCGAGGGCGCGCAAGCGATCATCCTTCAGACTTAAGCCTTCAAGGTTCGCCGCTGCATTTTCCAGAGTTCGCTCTGCCTCCAGCCGCGCGCCCTCCACGCCGAAATAGCTGACGAAAGTCTGCTTGTTTTCGCGGATGTCGGAACCCGCCGGTTTGCCAAGCACCTCTGTGCTTGCAGCGACGTCGAGTACATCGTCCATGATCTGAAAAGCGAGCCCAACACCATTGGCAAAATTGCGTAGCTTGCCCAGTGTAACGGTGTCGGCACCGGCGACCCTCGCGCCAAGTTCAACGCTCGCGCGGATCAGTGCGCCAGTTTTCGCCGCATGCAGCGATTTCAGGGCTTCAATATCGGCAGTCGTCG
>CAMDVY010000295.1 GCA_945878745.1 Klebsiella pneumoniae
TCGGCAACGGTTGAATAGAACTTCTTGATGCCATCCACATCTTCGATGGCTTCTTCGATGGGGATGGTGACCTTGCTCTCCATGTCCTGGGCGGACGCACCGGGTAACGCGGCCCGAATGGAAATCGTTGGCGAGGTCACACTTGGGATGTACTCACGGGGTACACCACTGATGAACAGGTAGCCCAGCGCCATGATGGTGATGGCGATGACGTTGACGAGCAGATGGCGGCTGGCAAAAAAGCGGATGAAGCCGGTCACGGTGTTATTGACCTTCGACCGTCACCGAGCTGCCATCGCGCAGCGCGAAATGGCCTTCGGTCACGACCTTGTCGCCGACCTTGAGTCCTGAACGTATTTCGACCAGCGTCCGTGTGCGTTGACCTGTCACGACTGCGCGCTTGCGCGCAGTACCCGCTTCAATCACGTACACGAGGCTGTTGCTGCCATCACGAAGGACTGCCTGGGGTGGCACGGTCAGCAGTGAGCCTGATTGAACGGGCGCAATCACCATGGTGGCGGCCATGCCGTCACGCAACGCGACATCCGTGGGTACATCCAGCCAGACTTCCACTGGATAGGTGCCGGTTTTGGGATCCGCGGTTCTGCCGACGCTTTTGATCTCGCCGTTCCACGAAAGACCTGCGAGCGCGGAGAGGGACAGGCTGGCGGCGTGTTGGCCATCGATGCGTTGTGCTTCAACGGCAGTGACGCCGCCGATGACACGCACCCTGGAAAAATCCGCCATGCTGGCGACCGATGTGCCTGGCGCAACATAGTCGCCCACGTGCACATGCACGGCGGTAACGATGCCGGCAAAGGGGGCCCGGATGTCCGCGTCCTTGCGCATGCGTTCCCGTTCAGCCACCACCGCGTTTGCCGAGCCTGCGTTCGCCCGGTTGCGATCGACGGCAAAACGCAATTCATCCAGCCGATCCTGGCTGATGGCCGACTTGGCAATCAGTTCCTGGCCGCGACGCAGGTCGTGTTCAGCCTTGGCCACTTCCACCTGCCGGGCCTGCGCGTCGAGCCTCGCCTGGCGAAGCGCAAGATCGGTGCGAGTAGGGTCGATGGCCAGTAGCCGATCACCGACTTTCAATACCGATCCGGCCTGCGCTTCACGGCCGATGACACGGCCCTGAATCTCGGCAGCGAGCGTTGCCCGCTGAAATGGCTGAACGATGGCATCCACTTCGATGGGCGTGGAGAGTGTGGAAAGCGAAACGTCGTGAATTCGCACGCGTACCGACCCGGTGAGGGCAGGCTCAGCGGCGCTCAGTGCACCGGCCAACAAGCAGCAGAGCAGCACGGCCAGGCTTTTTTTCCTGCAAAACACAACGTTCTGGTTTGGTCGTCTGCCGTGCAAGCCTGCATTCATGCTCATCGCTCATCGAATCGCCATCGCACGCTACCACGGGCCTGCTGTCTTTTCTCACCCGAGCGTGCAACACAGTGTTGCCGGTTGTGAGCGCCAGTCGCATCCCGCATCATCTGACGAATCAACCAACCGGGGAGCGGTCTGTGGGTGACGATGATCTTCTGTTTGCCGGCCTGAGGGTGCTCGATGTGGGTACCTGGATTGCGGCGCCGGTCGCAACGACCATGCTGGCCGACTATGGCGCCGATGTGATCAAGGTTGAACTGCCCAACATTGGTGATGCGTACCGGATCTACTCGAGTAGTCCCAGCACACCGATGTCCGACCAGAACTACTGCTGGCTCATGGACGCCCGCAACAAGCGGTCGCTGAGCCTCAACCTCAAGACCGACGAAGGAATGGCGATCCTGCATCGCCTGATCAAGGACTGTGACATCTACGTGACGAATCAGCCGCTGGCGCTGCGGCGCAAGCTTGGCCTGAACTATGCGGATATCGCCGCTCTTAATCCCCGCATGATCTACGCCTCGCTCACGGCTTATGGGGAAGAAGGTCCGGAGCGGGATCGCGAAGGCTTTGACCTGGTTGCGTACTGGTCCAGATCCGGCCTGATGGATCTGGTACGGGAAGTTGGTGCCCCCCCGTCGTCGGCGCTGCCCGGCCAGGGTGATCACCCCACGGCAGTCACCATGTATGCCAATATCGTCACTGCGCTGCTCAAGCGGGAACGCACCGGCAAGGGTTCCCACGTCCATACGTCGCTACTGGCGAACGGGTTGTGGTCGGTGTCCTGCGTCGGTCAGGCGCGTCTGCTCAACGCCGATTTCACGCCCTTCAAACATCCCATGCGAGCGGGTTTTCAGCGCAGCATGTATCTCACTGCCGATGACCGGCATCTGCAGTTTTCCATGGTGCGGACGGCCGACGAGTTCGATGCCTGCATGATCGTGCTGGAGGCCTACGAATTACTTGGCGAAGAGCGTTTTTCCTCGCCCGAGGAACGGTTTGCACACGGTGCTGAATTCATCGAAGCACTGCGACCCTTTGTGCGCCAGAAGACTGCTGCACAATGGATGACGCTGTTTCGCGAAGCCAATGTGCCCGTGGCGCTGGTGGCCAAGCTGGACGATCTGCCCACCGATCCACAGATTCTTGCCAACCACATGTTGATGGATGCGCCTGTCGAGTTTGGTGGTGGGCCGATCATCGACAATCCGCTCAACATCGACGGTCTGGCACGGGTGCCCCTGAAGGCGCCACCAACACTGGGTCAGCACACCCGCGAGATCCTGGCATCGATTGGATATGACGAGGCGGATATCGATCGGCTCGCTACTCAGGGCGTGGTTTGACCAGGAGCTGAAGACATGGACCCGATTTCCCAGGCGACCCTCGGCGCGATTGCAGCGCGTGTTGCGGCACCAAGAACACTGGTAGGTCCAGTCCTGCTGGTGGGCGCGGTTGCCGGTGCCATGCCAGACATCGACGTCCTGTTCTCCGCACCGGACGACTTTTTTCGAATGGTGAGGGTTCATCGTGGTATCACCCATTCCGTGTTCTTTGCGCTGACGGCAGGTCCTGTCCTTGGCTGGCTGATCGCGCGATGGCGAGCACGCAAGGAGGGTGGGGCTCCAAACACTCGTGGCTGGATGCTGGCCGTCACGGCGGCGGTGCTATCGCATCCGCTCCTTGATGTGCTGACGCCTTACGGTACCCAGCTGTTGCAGCCGTTCAGTGATGCAAGACTGGCGATCCACGCCATGCCGATCATCGATCCGCTGTATACGGGCGTGTTGCTGATCGGCTGTATTTGGGCGGCGAGATCCTCTCGCCCGAAGGTAATTGCCAGCGGCGCGCTCCTCATTTCCTGTGCTTACCTGGTTTTGGGGTGGCAACTCGGTGTGCAGGCGAGAGAACTTGGGCGAGCCGATCTTGCTGCTGCCGGTGTACCGGTCGATCGGATCGAAGCATTCCCAACCATCCTGCAGCCCTGGCAGCGACACGTAGTCGCACGCTCAGGCGATCAGGATCGGGTAGCTCAGATGTCCATGTGGGCACCGTGCGCCCCGGTGTGGACAACAACCCCAGTCGCCACCGGCCCGCAGGTGGATGCTTTGAAAGAAAGCGATGAAGGTCAGATCTTCGACTGGTTTGCCATGGGCTGGGTGCATTACACCCAGACGGATGCTGGCGCTGACACCCGCGTGCACGCATCGGACCTGCGTTATTTGTTGTCCGGTGATGCCAGCGACAGCGTGTTTTCCATGTCTGCCCGCCTGCAGATTGATGCAGACGGAGCGTCCAGGGTCGTGGCCATCGATACCGCTGGGCAACGTGGTGCGGACCCCTCCCGATTGACCCAGGCCATGGCCAACGTGTTCACACCAAGCTGCCGATCAGCGCAAGTGGCCGAGGGGGAGGGCAGTGGACGACTTGATGCGCTCCATGGCAAAGGATGACGACACGTCGTTGAGTGGTGCGATGGCGATCAGCTTCTTGTAGACACGGTCGTAGTCCTGAATGTCTCGCACCATCACCTTGAGCAGGTAATCGATCTCGCCGCTCAGGCGATAGAACTCCACCACCTCCGGCATGTCGGCAACGCCCTGTCCGAACTTGCGCAGCCAGTCTTCCGTATGATTGCTGGTCTTGATGGACACGAACACCGTCACGCCCAGGCCGATGCGTTCCTCAGACAACAAGGCGACACGCTTGCGGATGATGCCCGCTTCTTCCATCTGCTTGACGCGTCGCCAGCAGGCGTTCGGTGACAGGCTGACCTGTTCGGCCAGCTCGGCGTTGGAAAGGCTGGCGTCGTCCTGCAGGAGCGACAGTATCTGACGGTCTATGCGATCCAGTTTCACGCGGGTTTCCTCGACTTCTGCCGTGATTCTCCCATGTGATGACCACGGCTTGACAGGCTTGTGGGAAGTTACGCTTGACAGGGTGACGGCGCACGCCTAAATAGGCGCCTTATCAGGCCAACACCAATATGTGAGGAGCGGACTTTGGCGCGCGCCAAGAAGCAGGCCCCAGGCCCCAGGGAAAAGGAAGCGAGCAAAGCGACCAAGTCGGTCAAGCCATCCAGAGAGATCATCGAAGAAGATCTTGGTGAGGATCTGCCTGAAGACGAGGTCGGTGATGTGGTCGAAGAACTGGTTGAAGAAGCCACTGCCGAAGCTGAAACCGAAGAAGTCGAAGACGAAGACACCGTCGCAGCCGGTGGCAGCGACGAAGAAGAAGTGGATGGCTTTGTCGAAGTTGCCGGTGATGACGATGCCCCGGACCTGGATGAAGTTCTGAGCAAGGAAGACGGCGTTCGCAATCTGGCAATCCGTCGGGAAATTGAACGACGTCTCGAAGAGCGTCGGCTGGC
>CAMDVY010000296.1 GCA_945878745.1 Klebsiella pneumoniae
TGTCACCGTCAGCATCGGAGTGACCTGCAGCAGGGGCCAGTTGCCTGCGGACAGGCTGATTGATGTTGCGGACAGAGCGTTGTACCAGGCCAAAGCGGTGGGTCGCAACAAGGCCGTGTTCTTCAACATACAGAGTGAACCACTGACACGTTCGGCCTGATCCGAAGTCCGGCCGAAGTCACGTATTTCTTCCGCCAGACTCTTCCTGGATATTTTCCACGATGAGCGTTGGCACACTCAATGTTCCTTCACGAACGGTGAACACCCGAGTTCCTCTGCGCATGCCCTGACGAACCTCTGAAGTGGCAAGTCCTGAGCCTGTCATTCGACTGTGAGCAGCTTCGATATCAGCGGTCTGCCAGGTGATACCCCAGAGGCGGTCGGGTTTCGGTACAGGAGCGTTCGAAGCGCGGAGAGTGACCTCGATCTTCGCAGTGCCCGCCGAAAAGGTCAGCAGTCTTGAGTTCTGGGCGGCATTGGTCTTGTCGAGGGTCAGCTTGAATCCAAGACGGGCGCCATACCAGGCCAGTGCCCGTTCGGGTTGTTCAGTGGAAATCACCAGATGATCAAGATCGATCAGCGCTCCAGCCGACGAAGGACGTGACAGTAGCGGATCCTTGCCGGACCGTTGCAAGACAAAGGTGCGCAATCCGCCGGATTGGGCGCTGTCAAATCTGAACCGCCGCCATTGACGCTTGTTCCCGGTAGTGAGGTCGATGCTCTCACCATCGATGATGGGTTCAGGATGAAGGCCGCGACGTTTGCTGACCTGGTGGTCTTCTTCGAGTGCATCGCTCGCAAACACTACCGTCTGTAAACCTGGACCGTCCTGTGCCAGTAGCTCATGCAATCGTTTGGCCATGGGGCCATCACCCTGCGGTGCAAGTAACTCGATCGCCATGTGATTGAGCTGGAAAAATGCTGATGCAGACCCCGCCGGGTCGTGGGTTGTCCAGTCAGCCGGCCGGCCCAGCAGCGTTTCGTACACCGATGTGCCGATTTCGATGGAAGGACAGAGCAGCACAATGTGATCAATGCCGACGATCATGGATGCCTCGGGTAAAGATTGGTACCAATAGCTGATTGTTGTCTTTCAGCCCTACGACGCGAGCTTAGCGAGTCTTTCCCACCGGCGCATTGCCGCTGTCGGGCATCAGCCTTCGCCGAGCGTTCCGGTGATGCCTGACGCCACCAGTTCTGCGTACTCCGAGTCGTTGATGCCAAGTTCCTGGGCGAGGATTTCGCGGCTGTGTTGCCCGACACACGGTGCGGCTCGCAACGGCGTTGATAACGCTGCGGAAAATCGCCACGGACGACCAGGCAGCCAGGTCGGACCGGTTTCCGGATGGTCGATACGGGTCACGAAACCACTGGCCACGAAGTCGGGATGCGGTCGGCTGTAGAGTTCATAGAGGGGCACGACACGCGCCGCGGTTATACCGAGCGCACACAGCCGCGCTTCGGCTGCCTCGACATCCTGTTCAGCACTCCATTCCCCAATGATGGCATCGAGTGCAGTTTCATTGGCCTTGCGTGCAGCCATGGTTTCGAATCGGAGTGACCGCAATCGAGGATCATTGATCAGCTCCACCAGTGCGTGCCAGTTTGTCTCGGTTTCTACTGCCAGCGCCAACCAGCACAGTTCCGGGGGTTGCGTGGTCTCTCCTGTTACACGTGGTTTGGTCAGATAGTGGTTATGTGGAGCCAGGCGTGGATGGCGATTGCCACGTGGTAATGGTGTGCGCCCGGTGGCGTCGCGCTCCATCACGGCTTCGCCACACAGGACGTTCAATGCTTCCATCATGGACAGATCGATGCGTTGTGCTTCACCGGTTCGATCCCGTGCGTGCAGGCCGGCGAGGACAGCGGACGCCAGGAAGTAACCGGACATGGGATCGGGGTACAGGCCGCCGGTGTTCATGCCGGACTCTCCCTCATAGCCGTGAATGGATGACAACCCGGACATCGGTTCGGTCGTGGATCCGTTCGCCGGGTACGCGGTGAATGGACCATCGGCGCCGTAACCGGAAACCGATGCCCAGACCATGCCGGGTCGCAGTGCATGAAGTTTTTCGATGGTAACTCCCCAACCCGGCATCACGGTCGGGCGGAAGTTGTCGACAACCACATCGAAGCGGGGAAAAAGTTGCCACAGAATTTCGCGTGCACGTGCCTGTCGAAGATCGAGACAGATCTCGCGTTTGTGCAGATTGACGGAGTTGTACAACCCCTGAGTATTCAAAGGATGCTGCGCGCGGGTTGGATCGCGTACACCGCCTGGGACCTGGTCAGACGTGCGTCGCCAGACGTCCGGTCGATGAACCGCTCCGATCTGCACGACGTCTGCGCCGAGGAGCGCCAGGAGTTCCGTGCCGAACGTGCCGGACCATGCCTGGCCAAAACTGAGCACGCGTACGCCGCGCAGTGGTCCATCGGCCAGTGCCTGGGTCGTCGGCGTAGCGGTGTTTGATGGTTTGTGTGGCGCAGGGGTTCCGCTTGAATCGGCACCGCCAGTCGACGCCTCGCCCAGATGCGGTGCCGGACGATGCAGTCGCCAGGCCGCAGGGGTGATGCGGGCTGGTGCGCCCGGTGCGGTGATTGGCTTGCCTTCCATCTGCGTCTGGACCAGAAAATTGCGGGCGACGAACTGTGGATTGGTACCGATTTCATCGATGGTTTGTACGACGCCAGCCACACAACGCAGTTTTGCCAGTGCATGGAACACCGGCCATCGGTGCAGCGTCGGCAGACTTGTTGCGAGTCCCTTGCCGACTGCGCTCATGTTTTTTGAGTGGCGGCCCAGATCCGGGATCAGATCTTCCCGCTCGCCCAGCTCAGGTAACCCGAGCACACGCATCGCTTCCTGCCAGTGATGGAAGTCGGCAATGGCGAAGTGCATTCGACCATCCGCGAGATCCCACAGAGGGCCAGGCGCGCCACGTGGCCGAACGCCGGCTGCGCCATGGCTGAAGCCTGCTTTGTTGTAGATCGCGGCGATGCCCCACGGATGGACCGTCAGGGCCAGCGCTTCGACTTCGCTGACTGCAACCATCTCACAACCGGTTGTCTCATGCCGCCTTCGCAGTGCAGCTGCACCTGCAAGATAGCCTGCGATACCACCGACATACGAGGCCTGACTGCGTGGCAATTGCAATGGTGCCTCGCCCTTGTAGCGATTGATGAACGACCAGCCAGAGCGTGCACAGGCCGTCAGGTTGTTGCCTGGCCAGGTGGCGAGCTTGCCGGTGTGTCCGTGTGGCGTGATGGACAGGTGTACCGCATCCGGCCGAAGCGCGTTCAAGGCCGGTGCAATCAGAATGTCGCCCAGTGATGAGTGTGCCAGATCGGCGTGTGTCGTGATGACCACATCCGCGTTGGCGATCAATTTCTCCAGCTGAGCCGCAGCAGTAATCACGTGCGACCACTTGTTCCAGTTTGCCCAGGCATGTAGCACGGCCCTGTCAGCACCTGGAATATCATCCAGAAATGGAGGCTCGTGCCTGAGTGGATGACCTTCAGGCGATTCAGCCAGTACGACAGTGGCACCAAAATCGCCGAACAGCCGAGCGGCGAAGGCACCACTCAGTCGGTCGGAGAGATCGAGTACGTTCAACCCACCGAATGCGGTGCTCATGATCTGATGTTTCTCCGATCAACCCGTCGAATGATCACCACTGCGAAGCACGTGGCCCGGCCGTGCGCCGGTATGTTCATCATCACGCAGGATGACCTGACCATTGCACACCGTGGCCCGATAGCCCACGGCGCGCTGAGTGAGTCGCGGTGCTCCACCGGGGAAGTCGTAGAGCATCTTCGGTTGGCGTTCGGCAATGCGGTCCATGTCGATAACGTTGAGATCGGCACGCTTGCCGACGGCGAGTACGCCACGATCGACGAGGCCCAATGTTCTGGCCTGCATGCCGGTCAGACGTTGGACAGCGGCTTCCACGCTGAACAGACCTTCACGTCGAACCCAATGCGACAGCATGAGCGTTGGAAAGGCCGAGTCCATGCTGATGCTGACGTGAGCGCCCGCGTCACCCAATCCCGGCAATACCCAGTCACGCTGCATCAAATCACGCATCGCGTCGAAGTCCTGGTTATGCGTTCGGATCAGAAACAGGGTCTTGCCCTGGGTCGCCACCATGGCATCCAGCCAGATCGCTGCCGGTGATTGGCCCGTCGCCAGTCCACGCGCGTGGAGGCTCTCGTTGCGAGGTGGCATCCAGTCGGGCTCAAGACCATCACCCAGGGCGAAGGTCACCCTGGCGCGATTCTCGAAGTCTGGTTGCGCTTCGGCGTCCTGGATGAGCCGAGCGCGAAACGCCGGATCCTGGATGGCCTTGAGACGAGCAGGAAATTTCATGGCCTTGAGTTCCTTCCATGACTCACCCAGCGGTGTGAGGCTGAGGAATATCTCGGCGCTGATGCCGGAGATGAATCCCCCGCTGCGCGGAGAAGAAAGGCCAGTGACGTCGATACCGTCGGCACGCATGTCATCCACAAAACCGCTGAAGTAGCTGATCGCTTCACGCGACGCTGAGATCGGTGAACTCCAGAGAATGCGCGAACAGGATCGACCCATGGGATGCAGGAGCTGCATTTCTTTTTTCAGGTTGCCTGCATAGTTTGGAATGGTCTGCAACAGTCCCCGGTGTTCTTGAATGGCACTGGCAATGGCTGTGAGTTCTGCCACCTTGGCGTCGGTGCCGGGAATGTCCCGACCATCTGGCAT
>CAMDVY010000297.1 GCA_945878745.1 Klebsiella pneumoniae
TCGAAAAAGCACCGATCGAAGTAATATTCACGTTCGGAGCCGGAAATTCTGCGGTCTTGAGGTCAGCGTAAAAACGCATGTCCAGAGTCTCTCCACTCAGGACCGTCGAGGCGACCGGCGTATCTTGCAGTGGTTCGCTTCGTTTACGCGCAGTGCTGACGACTTCTTCGAGCACCCCGTACTTCGTATTGATGGCATCAACATCGCCCTCCGCAGCACGCACTCCACCGGTGCACAACACCAGGGCAGTAACGCCAAGCCGCGTCAATTGATGGAACGGACGTAAAGTCCGGGACAAGTGATTCATGGTGTCTCCCCCTCGGCTTGATGAATCCAAAATTCCTCTGGAGAGAAAGCTAGGCATTTATTGGAAACGAAACAACCAAACTGTCAGTGAAAATAGGGGCTATTTGGTCATATAAGCCATTTTTATCTCACTTAATGGCAATATATCTCCGTTACGGTAATAATATTGGGCCTGATCGGACATCGATATACAATGAACGCCTTCGATCCCATTCGCTTGCGCAACGCTCGCCTGCGCGCAGGTCTGACGATTGCCGAGTTGGCAAAGCGCCTGAATGTCAGCGCAGCCCAGGTGCACAGGCTCGAGATGGGGCAGCGCCGTTTGACGGTTGATGTCTTGATGGCGGTCTGCGCGGCACTACAAATGGAAATCAACCAGTTGTTTTCGCCGAGCCCTCGCGTACCAGTGCTGGGTGTAATCGACTCGACATACGAAGTTCTGCCCTTGCCAGCTAATACGGCGACCATGACCTATGCACCTGCCATCGTGTCGGACATGGAAAACATCGCGGCAGTAAGGTGGGAGCCGCAACGGCGTTTTTCTTACATGTTTGGTCACATCATGCTTTTTTATACCAACGGAAAAGGCGTTGGTGACGACTGCTGGAATCAGCGCTGCCTGTTGCGAAGGGAGACAGGCACTCAGCGGATCGGCTGGCCCGTCCTGAGGGAGGGCATCGTCCACATCGACGGCGTCGAAGGTGTGACCGAATTCAGCGTGAAGCTGGATTGGGGATCACCAATTCTTGCGGTTGTTTCGCCCGTACTGATCGCACAGATCGAGCGAACCACCCATGCATCGGACGGTAAGGTAGCAACTACGTTCTGACGACATCTCAAGCGCAGATGTGATCAATGCCAAGCAGAGAATTGATCAGCGTTTCTCTATGCCCCCATCTGCTGCAACGTGATCGGCTGATGCGGCTCCTCTTCTTCCTGGACCTTGAAGTTGAAATCATGGCGGCTCACAGGCAGTTCACGAATACGATGCCCCGTGGCATCGAAGATCGCATTGGCGAGTGCTGGCGCAATGCCCGGCGTGCCGGGTTCGCCACCACCACCCATGGCCTCGCCACTGTTGATGATGTGCACCTCGATGACCGGTGTATCGTTCATGCGCACCATCGGATAGTCGTTGAAATTGCCTTGCACGACTGCGCCCTTGTCGATGGTGATCTCGCCGTACAAGGCTGCTGTCAGACCATAAAGGATGCCCGACTCCATCTGCGCAGCCAGCCCATCGGGTGACACCGCAAAGCCACAATCCACAGCACAAACCACCTTGTTCACCCGCACTCCGGTGTCGTTTACCGTGACATCGGCAACAGTGGCGACAATCGAACCAAATGACTCCTGAAGCGCAATACCACGGCCACTGCCCTCGGCACGCTTTTCAGACCAGTTGGCCTTTTCCGCCGCCAGTTCCAGCACCGCCTTGTGACGCGGCTTGTCAGCCAGCAGTTCGCGACGCAGCTCGAACGGGTCTTTACCCGCAGCAGTCGCAACTTCATCAAAAAAGCCTTCGGTAAAAAAGCCATGCTGGGAATGGTCAACACTGCGCCATGGTCCGAATCGCACATGCGTCGGGCTGTTGGCGAAGTGGATGAACTGGTTGGGAACTGCATAAGGAATGTGCGGGGCTTCCTTGGGCTCATGTTTGTCGACAAACTGGTTTTCCCAGGCAACCACCGCACCACTTTCATCAAACGCTGCACGGAACACCGAAGTTGCTGCGGGACGATAGTGATCGTGGCGCATGTCTTCTTCGCGCGACCAGATCAGCTTGACGGGCACACCGGCCGACTTTGCAATCAGCGCCGCCTGCAGCGAGGCGTCGTCCGTTGCGCGACGGCCAAACCCACCGCCCATCATGTGGTTATGCACGGTCACCTTGTCAGGCTCCAGGCCGAGCGCGCCAGCGACGGCATGTTTGGTGCCAAGCGGGTTCTGACTACCCAGCCAGATCTCGCACTTGCCATCCGCCACCAGCGCAGTGGCATTCATCGGTTCCATGCAGGCATGTGCAAGGTACGGAACCTTGTATACAGCCTCGATCAAACGATGCGCCGAGTTCAGCGTGCCACGAGCATCACCCTTGCTGAGGTCTTCCTCCTCAGTTCCATCGGCGACCGCCTTGCTCATATCCTGCTTGAAAGCGGCATAAATCGACTCACTCGACGCGTTATCTGCGGGAGTCTCGGTCCAGACGGGCGACAGTGCAGTAACGGCCTGTTTTGCCTGCCACCAGCCGTCAGCCACCACGGCGACCGCGTCATCCAGTTCCACCACCGAATGCACACCCGGCATCGCCTTGGCCGCGGTGCTGTCGACGGATTTGAGTTTGGCGCCGAGCACGGGGGCGGCCTGAATGGCAGCGTACTTCATGCCTGGTACAACGGCGTCAATGCCGAACATGGCACTGCCATCGACCTTGGCAGGTATATCGATGCGTTGCACGCTCCGGCCCATGATGCGGAATTGATCATTGGTCTTGAGTTTCGGGTGAACCGGTGGCGCATTGGCGCCAGCAGCTGCAGAAAATTCGGCATAGGTTGCGGACTTGCCGCTGGCTGCATGTGACAACATGCTGTTTTCGGTAACGATTTCACTGACCGGAACGTTCCATGCTTCCGCCGCTGCAGTGGCCAGCATTTCGCGCGCTGCTGCCCCCGCCATACGCATGCCGTGCAGACCGGTTGCACGGATACTCGCGCTGCCTCCGGTGATCTGCAGATGCATCGCCTTCGTCACCTGGAGAAACGCACCATCGACGGACTCCTCGAGAAACGCCGGAAACGTCTGACCGCCAAGAATGAAACCACGTCCAACCGCATAGTTGGCGTACTCGTCTTCTGCCGGGGCTTCAAGAAAGCGCACCAGATTCCAGTCGGCATCCAGTTCATCGGCCAGCATCTGCGCCAGCGCGGTCTGCGCGCCCTGCCCCATTTCGGAATGCGGCACGATCGCCGTAACGATGTTGTCAGCACCGATCTTGACCCAGGTGTTGATCAACTGCTCGCCTTCACCGGTAACCAGCGGCGACAGTTTCGGCACGCGATGCCCGGGTCGAATGGCCACACCCACTGCCAATGCTCCACCGGCAACGACGCCAGCGGTGATGAGCCCTCGTCGTGTCCACTTACCCATGCTGCACCTCCTTCAATCCCATGAGCGATGGCTCGTAGATACTCACTGCACTATCCAACTGCTCGACGGTCGGCACGCTGACCCGCTGTATGGCTTTGCGAATCCGGCCATACATGCCGCAGCGACAGATGTTGCCCTGCATCGCTTCCGTGATCGCTGCGTCATCGGGGGAAGGATTGCTGCTCAGCAGTGCGACCGCCGACATGATCTGGCCAGACTGGCAGTACCCGCATTGAGGCACCTGCTCGTCAATCCAGGCCTGCTGTACCGGATGCAACTGACCATCGATACCCAAGCCTTCAATGGTCACGATCTGTGCGCCCGTGGCTGCTGATACTGGCGTGACACACGACCGGATGGCGAGACCGTTCATGTGAACCGTACAGGCTCCACACTGAGCGATCCCGCAACCGAATTTGGTACCGGTGAGCCCGAGTTGCTCCCGGATCACCCACAATAGTGGCGTGGCGGGGTCGACATCGACCTGCGAGACGCGGCCGTTGATATTGAGTTCGATCACAAATCCTTTCCAGCGGGATAGACGTGCCCGGATTCTACGTCATCGCTGCAAGTCGCGCTGCTGGTGGACAGTCCGCCGCCACATCGCCTCTAATACCGGCAGATACCGGCCGACGTACTTTTACCTGATGGGAGATCTGACATGTCCTGGGGCTTTGATACCGATCCTGAATTCCAGCCCGTGCTCGACTGGATGGAGTCCTTTGTGCACGAGAAGGTTGAACCCCTCGACATGGTGCTGGCGGATTCATATGACGTGCAGAACCCGGACTTCATTCGTCTGGTTCGGCCGCTACAACAGGAGGTGAAGGATCGAGGCCTGTGGGCCTGTCACCTCGGACCAGATCTCGGTGGCCCGGGCTTTGGCCAACTCAAACTCGCGCTCATGAACGAAGTACTGGGCAAGTCGCGATTCGCACCGATCACCTTTGGTTGCCAGGCTCCAGATACCGGCAACTCCGAGATCCTTGCGCACTACGGCACCAAGGAGCACAAGGCACGCTACCTCCAACCGCTGCTGGATGGTGAAATCGTGTCGTGTTTCTCCATGACTGAGCCACTGGGCGGCGCCGACCCGACGATGTTTACCTGCCGTGCCACCCAGGACGGTGACGACTTTGTGATCAACGGCGAAAAGTGGTTTTCTTCGAACGCCCGCTGGGCGTCGTTCCTCATCGTCATGGCCGTCACGGATCCGGACGCAGCGCCACACAAGCGTATGACGATGTTCATCGTGCCGA
>CAMDVY010000298.1 GCA_945878745.1 Klebsiella pneumoniae
CTCGGACTCGCCGTGGGAATACACGTCAGACGTGTCGAAGTAGTTGATCCCGGCGTCGATGGCGCGATGAACCATCCGCGTGCACTCGGTTTCATCGGAGTTCCCGAAATACCCGAACATGCCGGCGCCAAAGCAGAACTTGCTGACCGATACACCGGTGCGACCCAAAACTCTTGATTCCATTGTTTCTCCTCCAGGTTGAGCGAGGTTCTACCACGGGTGGGACATTGCCGCCAATGTCGCAATGATGGAGCGCTTTTTCGGGGAAGATCGCGATCAGGAGATCGTTCCTACACCTCTGGGATCTTCACCGTTGTAGGAGCGCTCTCCTGAGCGCGATGCGATTTAGACACGGGCCCGCCGATCGAGAGATCGTTTCAACCAAAGGCAGGGGCGGACTCCAGTCCGCGATGAATCCACGGCCGGACTGGGAAACATCGACCTTCCCCCCCAGCCCCGGTAACATGCCGCGCCCATCGCACCACAGTTCCGGCACACCATCATGGCGACCGTAGGTTTTGTTTCACTCGGATGTCCGAAGGCGCTCGTCGACTCCGAGGCCATACTGACGGGGCTCGCTCGAGCCGGCATCGAGACCGTTGACGATGCCGCCGATGTCACCGTCGTCAACACATGCGGCTTCATCGATGCGGCCCGGCACGAGTCATTTCAGACGATCGAAGATCTTCTGGCCGCAGGCAGCCAGGTGCTCGTCACGGGCTGCCTCGGCAAGGAAGTTGAACTGATTCGCGCGAGGTTCCCGCAGATTCAGCACATCAGCGGGCCGGCGCAGGCAGCGCAAGTCGTCGAAGCGGTCACAAAGCTCGCACCAGGTGATCCGGATGTCGAATACCTGATGGGCCCGGCTGGCATCAAACTCACGCCGCCGCACTATGCCTATTTGAAGATCTCCGAAGGCTGCAACCACACCTGTTCGTTCTGCATTATCCCGGACCTGCGCGGCAAACTGCGCTCGCGTGCCATCGATGACGTGCTTCGGGAAGCAGACAATCTGGTCGCGCAAGGTGTGAAAGAAATCCTTGTCATCGCCCAGGACACCTCAGCCTACGGCCTCGACCTCAAGTTTGTGGAGCGCGAAGTAGGCGGCAAACGATTGCGGTCTGACATCCAGACCCTGGCCGCGGAGCTGGGACGTCGGTTTCCCTGGGTTCGCCTCCATTACGTCTATCCGTACCCTCACGTGGACCAGCTCTTGCCACTGATGAATGAGGGGTTGGTCCTGCCGTATCTCGACATGCCATTGCAACATGCGTCCACCCGCATTCTGAAGGCGATGCGCCGACCAGCAGCGGTTGAAAAAGTCCTGCAGCGGCTGTCGAAGTGGCGCGAGAAGGTTCCCGATCTGACCATCCGCTCGACCTTCATCGTCGGCTTCCCGGGTGAAACCGATAGCGACTTTGAACAACTGCTCGACTTTCTCGCCGACGCCGAGCTGGATCGAGTGGGGTGTTTTACCTATTCGGCGGTCGAGGGCGCGGCAGCCAATGCACTGCCAAACCATATTCCCGAGCGGGACAAACTCGATCGTCAGGAAGCTCTGCTCGAATTACAGGCACAGATTAGTGCCGCAAAGCTGGAGAACATGGTCGGGCGGCAACTACAGGTGCTGGTCGACGAAGTGGATGAAGAAGAGGGCATCACGGTTGCCCGTTCCTTCCGCGACGCGCCAGACGTGGACGGCATCGTTACCATTGATGGCACCGAAGGCCTGGCACCCGGCGACTTTGTGTGGGTCGAAATAGAAGCTGCGACGGATCACGATCTGTACTCGCGACAGGTAGGTCGGCCGCTCAATTTCAATTAAACTCTGCATTCAACAACACACCATCTAAGGAACGATTCCATGTGGTACATCCTTGAAGACTTTTTTGACCAAAGCCTGGTCATGATGGCCATTATTGGCTGGGGTTGGCTGTCTGTCGTCATCATGGTGGCCAGTCTGATCAGCAAGTGGGTACCGGTGTTGATCGACAAGATGTAGGCTCTGGCTTTCCTCCCTGTTTCTCCCTGTTTCTCCCTATTGCAAGGAGCATTGGATCGTGTGGTTGGGTCAGCTATCAGGACATCAGCGTCTGGCCTTGTTGGATCTGGCCCACAACGTCGTCGTATCCGATGGACTTCTGGCGCCCGGTGAAGAGGGCATGCTCAAGGAGTTCAAGGTCGAGATGGGTCTGTCGCCCTCACACGAAACGGGTTACCTGCCCCTTGAGGGCTTGGAAGACGTTTTTCCGGATCGAAAAAGCCGGGTGGTTGCGTTGATCAACCTGCTGTGTCTCAGTTACGCCGATGGTGCTTTCGAAGTCGAGGAAGAGTGCCTGTTGAAGGAAGTCTCCCGCCTGTTTGGCTTCAGCGAAAGCGAGTTCCTGCTCTTTGACAATTGGGTACGCAGGTTGCTGGCTCTGCAGCATGAAGCGCTCGCCCAGATGCTCTGACTCGCTCAGTCCGAAGCAAAACTCGCTTCAAGCATAGCCAGGGCTTCTCTCACCATGTCCTGATCAAACTGCATGCTGGAGTCAGTACGAAACTGGATGCCACAACGATAGCCTTCGGAAAATGCCGTGCAGTTGTGAACGACACCGACAATCTCTTCGATGTGTCGGCTGGCCATCCGCAAGTTCAGGAAAACCAGCGCGTGTTTTGGCAACGGCTGATCAAGAAAGACTGCAAGGCCATGCTGATTGAAGTTGAGCACCATGCCGCGCAGTCGGGCCATGCGTCCTTTGGCGCGGACCATGATACCCAGGCCGGCTGCATCGTAACGAGGCTTGGTTCTTCGCTCGGCGTATTCAGGATTGGACATAGGACGACGTTACTGCTGTCGAACCCAGAGTTTATTCCCGTGCAGGTGTAGGAAATGTGACGGGTTTGGCGCAAAAAAGCAGGTGTTTGTACGGCTGATCGCGCTCCGCGGACTATCCCCAGCCGTTCAATGCTTCTTGGGCTGGTGCTCAAGTAGTACTTTTTTTGCTTCGTTCAATTGGCGGGCGAGGTAGGTAGAGCCACCAACATCGGGATGCACTTTCTGCATCAGGCGTCGGTGCGCCTCGATGATGTCCTCGCGAGAAGGGGAGAGTCCCAGCCCCAGCACTTCGCGTGCATCCCGTTCGGAGAGGGTTGTTGAAGTGGATGAAGAGGGTGGTGGTTGAGGTGCCTTGCGAAACCGGCGCGATGCCCACCAGAAGATGATGCCGCTCAGAATCAGAAAGAGAACGAGTTTCGACATGGATTGGCGATGTCTTCCCGTAAGACGCAACAGTTAGAATGAAACAATGATGCCAGCAAATGACTGAAATAAGCGCACAACACCATGGATGAAGCCGAAACCAGAAGCTGGCTGGAGGAAATGCGCTTGGAGCATCGCGATCTGGACGAGATTATTCAACATCTCATCGATACACGGCATGGCGACTTAATGCGAATTCAGCGGCTCAAGAAGCGCAAATTGCGGCTGAAGGACATGATCAGCAAGCTGGAGAGTCAGCTGATTCCGGATCTCGACGCATGAGTTCGGCGCACTTGACGGTGGGCATCTCCTCACGTGCCCTGTTTGATCTTCGCGAGAGTAATCAGGTGTACGAGGAGCAGGGGCTCGAAGCCTATCGCAAATATCAGATCGCTCATGAAGACCAGCCATTGGCTCCGGGAGAAGGATTCCCTTTGGTCAAAAAGCTGCTGCGAATCAATACCTTGTTGGGGGTATCTCGGGTCGATGTGATTCTCCTGTCACGCAACTCGGCAGACACCGGATTGCGCATTTTCAATTCGATACAGGCGCATGGCCTGGGGATCAGTCGCGCGGCATTCTGTGGTGGTGATCGCCCGTATCGATATGTACGGGCGTTCAATTGCGATCTTTTTCTGTCGACCCATGCGGACGATGTCCAGCACGCGCTGGAACATGGTATCGCTGCAGCAACACTCCTCGGTCAGGCAGCTCGTTCCGGAGGCGAGGGTGATGCCAATCTTCGCCTGGCGTTTGACGGTGACTCTGTCTTGTTTTCCGATGAAGCGGAGCGGGTGTTTCAGGAAGCCGGGCTGGATGCTTTCAGTGCCAGAGAACAGGCGCTGGCAGCGCAGGCCTTGGAGGGCGGTCCGTTTCGAGCATTCCTTGCCGCATTGCACAACCTGCAAAAGGAATTTTCCCCGGATGACTGCCCGATTCGCACTGCGCTGGTGACTGCGCGCAGTGCTCCGGCGCATGAACGGGTGATCCGTACCCTACGTGCCTGGGATGTTCGCCTCGACGAATCCCTGTTCCTGGGTGGGATGGAAAAAACAGAATTCCTGCGGGCATTTGGCGCTGACATCTTCTTCGACGACCAGCCTGGTCATGTGGCCAAGGCCAGTGATGCCATCGCCGCAGGACATGTACCCCATGGAGTGGTCAACGACCGGAAGTGAAGGGTTATAATCCCGCCCGGTTCTTATAACTGGACTTCATGACATGAAGCTTCAACAGCTAAGGTACATCTGGGAAGTCGCCCACCACGATCTGAACGTATCGGCAACCGCGCAAAGCCTGTTCACCTCTCAACCCGGCATCAGCAAACAGATCCGTCTGTTGGAAGATGAACTCGGCGTCGAGATTTTCGCGCGCAGTGGCAAGCACCTGACCCATGTCACTCCAGTGGGGGAAGAGATCATCCGCATGGCAGGCGACGTGCT
>CAMDVY010000299.1 GCA_945878745.1 Klebsiella pneumoniae
CTGATGTTACGTGCAGACATGGTGCATGGTGACCTGTCGGCGTACAACGTGCTGGTCCAGGACGAACAACCAAGAGTGATCGATGTGCCACAGGCAGCTGACGCCCGAGCCGATGCGGCCTTCGATCTGCTGCAACGTGATCTGCTCAACCTGAGTCGACCATTTCAACAGGCTGGTCTCGATGGGGTGCATGATGACGCTGTACACCTCGCTCAATCATTGTGGCGGCAATATCGAAGTGGGCGCCTATGACGGAAATCTGCCTTGTGTGACACTAACCTGGCAACACTGACTTGGCAGGCGAAGTGGTCCGCTAACGCAATCAGAACCGGGGCAGGGGGTGAGCGATGGATGTAGGTCTGCAGCTGATATTCAGTTCGTATGGCTGGCAGGGCATGAAGGATTCCGAGGTCTACGCGCGGGAACTTGCGTTGGCCGAGCGTGCGGAAGACCTGGGGTTTGATGCGGTGTGGCCAACCGAGCATCACTTCTTCGACTATTCGTTCTGCCCGGACAATCTGCAGTTGCTGTCGTATCTGGCAGGTCGCACGACGCGCATTGGCCTCGGCACGGCAGCAGTGATTCTGCCGTGGAATGAGCCGCTGCGAGTCGTCGAAAAGGTAGCCATGCTCGATACGCTGTCGGGCGGACGAGTTCGTCTGGGGATGGGCCGGGGGCTTTCACAGCGTGAATTTGCGCCGTTTCGTGGCATCGAGATGGGCGAGTCCCGCGCACGATTTGATGAAGCCGCGCAGATGATCATCGATGCGCTGGAGCAGGGCACCATCAGCGGCGATGGGCCGATGTATCCACAAGCCCACGCCGAGATCAGGCCACGGCCTGAGCGCTCCTTCAAGGACCGCATTTATGCGGTGGCAAACTCCATGGACTCGGTAGAAACCTGTGCGCGCATCGGCGCGCGGATGATCATGTTTGCCGAAGCTCACTGGGAGCGCAGACTGCCAAACATCGAACACTATCGAGCCCGATTCCGTGACCATCATGGTCGTGAAGCACCACCGGTGCTGACTGCCGATTTCACGTTTTGTCATCCTGATCCCGCGCAGGCGCGCGATGTCGGCGAGCAGTGCATGGCGGTGTATCTGCAGAGCTTGCTTGAACACTACGACCTGATGGGCAATCAACTCGATGGCATGCCGGGTTATCAGATGTACGCGAAACAAGCGAACAAACTCCGCGAGATCGGCTTTGACAAATACGTCAACGGCTTTCTGGCGGCCAATTCATACGGTACGCCGAAGCAGATGATCGAGCGGTACCAGGAACGACGAGACATCATCGGACCGTTCGAGGAGATCGCCTGCTTTCGTTATGGCGGCATGCCCGAGGCCGCTGCCATGGCCAGCATGGAGCTTTATGCGAGCGAAGTGATGCCGGAGCTGAAACGATGGTAGGAGTACACGGAATCCTGCAGCCCGCGCTGACAGACACCTTCGGCTATTTGAAAAAGGAATCAGCAACTCGTGAAACCGCCTGAACAGCGCCGCGTTTATCAGAATCATCACCTGGATTCGACGCGCTGGGACTACTTCGAACAGCGGCCGGGCGATATCGTGATTTCGACATCGTACAAGGCCGGCACGACGTGGATGCAGGCCATCATCGGCAATTTGCTCTATCCCGATTCGGCTATGCCCGTGCCTGCAAGTCAGCTGTCACCATGGCTCGACTCGCGAAACTTTCCGCTGGAGCTGGTGCTCAACCAGTTGCGGGCGCAATCGAGTCGTCGATTCATCAAGACTCATCTACCCCTGGATGGATTGCCCTTTGATCCGGAAGTCCAGTACGTCGTCGTCGGTCGTGACGCACGTGATGTCTTCATGTCACTGCTCAATCACTGGAGCAATCACACGCCGATGTTCTTTCAGATCATCAACAGTGTGCCTGGGCGTGTGGGTGACGAGTTCCCCGTATTTGAAGGTGATATCCCGGCACGCTGGCGTGACTGGATGACGCGTGGCTGGTTTGCCTGGGAATCGGATGGTTATCCCTACTGGTCACACCTGCACCATTGTGCGAGCTGGTGGGAATACCGCCATCTGCCCAATATTCATTTTGTTCACTACGCGGATCTGCTGGCCGATCTCGAAGGGCAGATGCGTCGACTGTCGGCAGATCTGCGTATTCCGGTTCCGGACGACCGTTGGGCGCATCTGGTCAATGCCTGCACGTTTGCGTCCATGAAAGCGGAAGCAGAGCGCAGCGCCGGGAACATGAAACTCTTCTGGAAAGAGGGTGCGGCAACCTTTTTCAACAAAGGCACCAACGGTCGCTGGCGTGATGCGCTGAGTGAAGCGGATCTGGCGCTCTACGATGCTGCGGCGGAACGCACGCTTACTGCCGATTGCAGACGCTGGCTGGAGGAGGGTGGTCCGGTCTGACGCGGTGTCGAATACTCAGTTCAAACGCGCAACACCGTGCACCATGAAGGCCGCAATCTTCGGCCCTGGAACATAGCCGGTAGTTTTTTCAACGATCTCGAATCCGGCGTCCTTCAGCATCTCGTCAGCGCGGCGAGTGAGGTGACAGCCTCCGGCGACAAGCTTCCACAAGGGTTCGATTCGACTCTGCCATTTGACGATGCCCGGATCGTCAGCACGACCGTGTTCGACAAAAAACAGTTCACCGCCACGTTTGAGCACGCGCCGCATTTCAGCCACCGCCCGATACGGATTGGGAATGGTGCACAGCGTCCACGTGCAGACGATGGTATCGAATGACTGATCGTCGGCGGGAATGGACTCGCCCGAAACACCTAGCACGTTGACGGGTTTGTTGATCGCTGCTGCCCGCTGCCGCGCCATGACGTTGAGCTCGGCCGACGGATCAACACCAGTGATCGAAGTCACCGCGTCAGTGTAGTGCGGCAGATTCAGCCCGCTGCCGATGCCGATTTCGAGCACCTTGCCGTGAGCGCGGGGGACGTAGCGACTGCGCAGCTCGGTCATGGGCGGTTGCCCGCAGGCCTTGTCGATGAGCTTGGGCAGAATGTTCCGCTCGTACCAACTGGCCATGTGGATTCAACCTCGGATGTGAAAGTTCTGGTTAAGGGTCAGATCTTGCGCTCGCTGTTCTGCCAGTAACGATCCCGCAACAGCCGTTTGTATAGCTTGCCGGTTTCATGGCGTGGCATTTCCGCTTCGAAGTCGATGCTCCTGGGCGCCTTGTAGCCGGCCAGACGAGCACGTACCCACTGGATGAGTTCTTCCGCGAGCTCGGGGCTCGCTGAG
This sequence comes from Klebsiella pneumoniae, assembly GCA_945878745.1. Lineage (GTDB taxonomy): Bacteria > Pseudomonadota > Gammaproteobacteria > Pseudomonadales > Azotimanducaceae > SYFY01. The sequence continues at coordinate 3,252 of CAMDVY010000299.1, forward strand.
GTCCCGGCTATCAGGGTTACGGCGCCCTTCACCTCTTCGCCGAATTCTTCATTGGGTATTCCGAAAATGGCGGCATCCTGAACCGCTGGGTGCATCTGCAGCACCCCTTCGATCTCTGCGGGATAGATGTTCACACCACCGGAGATGATCATGTCGATCTTGCGATCGCTCAGATACAGATAACCGTCTGCATCGAAGTAACCAATATCGCCAAAGGTGAAGACACCCGGCTCCAGGTGAACAGATTTCGTCTTTTCCGGAGCGTTGTGATATTCGAAATCGGTGCCCATTCTGTTCTTCACATAGATCTGGCCGTGCTGACCGGTTTCGAGGATGGATCCATCGTCACCACGGATGGTGATTTCGACCAGCGGTGAGGGCTTGCCAACTGTACCCGGTCGCTGCGCCCAGTCCTGGGCGGTTGCCGTGCTGACGATCGAGCCTTCCGTGCTGCCGTAATATTCCTGAACCACTGGCCCCCACCATTCAATCATCTGTCGTTTGACTTCATGCGGGCAGGGTGCAGCGCCGTGCCAGACGACCTTGAGCGCTTCGCCCTTGAATGTCTGACGAGCCTTTTCCGGCGCGCGCAGCAGCCGATGAAACTGGGTAGGAACCATGTGGACGTTGGTGATGGCGTGCGCATCGATGAGTTTGATGGTTTCTTCGGCATCGTACTTGTGACGCATCACGACGGTACTGCCGGCGATCAGTGGCAGAAAGGAAAACGCCCACTGTGCGGAGTGGTACACCGGCCCGCACAACAGCGTTCTGCCATCGGCCGGAATGGACAACATGGCGGACAGCCCGGCACCCATCATCTCCATGCTGGCCAGCGGGCCGCCAGGTTTTGTTGACGAGGAGCGAACACCTTTCGGCCGCCCTGTGGTGCCTGAGGTGTAGAACATGGGGCCGCCAAGGCCCTGGTTTTCCGGTTCGGCCGAACTGCCCAATGCGCGCCAGTGGGCGTAGTAGGTGAGTTCACAAGGCGCTCCACGCACCTGCACGATCCGGGTCAGCTGGTCCATACCATGTTCATCACGAGCGCTGCGTGCAATGTCGACAAACCGATCTTCCACGAACAGGACCTTTGTGCCCGAGTCCTTGATGACGTAGGCCAGTTCGTCGGCAGTGAAGTGCCAGTTCACCGGGACACACAGGAGCCCACCATGTGTCGCTGCCATCAAAATCTCGAAGTACTCACGACAGTTACCCGCAATCACGGCAATGGTGTCGCCAGTCTGAATGCCATCGGCTCGCAACTGATGCAGCAGCCGATTGGTGTTCTCACTCAAGACCTGCCAGTTGGTGGCGCCACGTTCATCGATCAGGGCAATACGGCCTGGATCCAGGGCCGCGTGTTTTGCGCAAAAGTACGTCATATCGAATTGCGGGAGAGTCGCATCCTTCGTTGTGTGATGGGAAGTGAAGT
>CAMDVY010000300.1 GCA_945878745.1 Klebsiella pneumoniae
CCACGACGGCCCAGCGCGACCGCCAGATCGAAGCGGAAACCATCCACGTCCAGCGCCTGCACCCAATAACGCAAGCTATCCAGTACCAGTTGCGCGACGACCGGGTGCTCAAAATTCAGCGTGTTTCCACAACCGGTGACGTCGATGAAACCACCGGCACCAGGCTGAGGGTCGAATCGATAATAGGTCAGGTTGTCCAGGCCACGCATCGACAGGATTGGACCTTGTGCACCACCTTCAGCCGAGTGATTGAAGACGACATCGAGTACCACTTCGAACTCGGCGTCATGAAAGGCGCGGACGGCGGCCGCCAGCTCGGCAATCCCGTCAGATGCACTGGAGGCGTAGGCGTTGTGGGTTGCCATGAAGGACAACGGGTTGTAGCCCCAGTAGTTGGTGAGCCCAAGCGTTGTCAGGTGAGGCTCGTCGATGTGGTACTGAACGGGCATCAGTTCGACCACGGACACCCCCAGGCGCTTGAGGTGTGCTATCAGGAAGGGATGTGCCAAACCTGCATAGGTTCCACGCAATGACTCCGGAATCTGCTCGCAAAGCCTGGTCAAGCCGCGCACATGCGCTTCGTAGAACAGTGGCGTGCTGTGCTTTGGAGAGGAGTTCATGCGATTGCGTGCAACGACCGGTTCTGTCACCACGCTTTTCGGCACGTACGCTGCGTTGTCAACGGACGGTACACCGTGATGTTGTACAAAGTGGGCAGGATGCTGGATGTATGCACCACTGAGTTGTTTTGCGTAGGGATCAATCATGACTCTGGCAGGGTCGAAAAAAAGGCCATGGTCAGGGTCAAAGGCACCGTGTGCGCGAAATCCATAACGAAGTCCAGCGGCCGCTTCTGGCAGGAAACCATGCCACACACCGTCAGTGCGATCTGAAAAAGGCAGTCGTGCGATTTCCCGATCCGTTGGATCGAACAGACAAAGTTCCAGGGCCGTTGACCGCTCGCTGTACACCGCGAAGTTCACGCCGCCATCAACACGGGAACTGCCGAGGCGCGTCGAATCACCTCGTTCGAGTCGGTGGGCACTCATGTTCACGGCGGATCCTGCTTGAAAAAGACGGTTGCCAGCGGTGGAACGGTCACGGCGATGGCAAAGCCATGTCCATCCATGGGCCACGCATCGGCGGCCAACCCACCCAGGTTGCCCACGTTGCTGCCACCATAGCGGTCTGAATCGGTGTTGATCAGCTCGCGGTAGAAACCACGATCTGGAACACCGATGCGATAGCCGCTGCGCACTACCGGCGTGAAGTTGCAGAGCACGACAACCACGCCTCCAGCCCTGTCGCGACGCTGAAATGCAAGGATGGAATTCGCCGCATCATCGGCGCGAATCCACTCAAAACCTGCAGCTTCACCATCGAGATCGAACAAGGCTGTTTCCGAGCGATAAAGCTGATTGAGATCCCTGACAAGGGATTGCACACCACGATGTTCGGGGTGAGCAAGCAGGTGCCAGTCGAGGCCAACGTCGTGATTCCATTCAGACTGCTGTGCAAATTCACCGCCCATGAACAGGAGCTTCTTGCCCGGATGTGCCCACATGAATCCAAGAAACGCGCGCAGATTGGCGAACTGACAGAAACGATCCCCTGGCATCCTGCCAAGCAGCGATCGTTTGCCGTGCACCACTTCGTCGTGGCTGAGCGGCAGAATGTAGTTCTCGGAAAACGCGTAATGGAGCCCGAAGGTTAGCTCGCCATGGTGATGTGATCTGTGAACCGGATCGCGGGAGACGTACGTCAAGGTGTCGTTCATCCAGCCCATGTTCCATTTGTACCCGAAACCCAACCCACCATCGTGGACCGGACGCGAGACCCCAGGCCATGCGGTGGACTCTTCCGCCATCGTGGTCACACCCGGAAATCGTCCATAAAGTTGGGTGTTCATGGCTTGCAGGAAGCTGACAGCGCCCAGATTTTCCCGTCCGCCGTGAATGTTGGGCAGCCATTCGCCTTCTTTGCGGCTGTAGTCCAGATAGAGCATCGAGGCGACGGCATCGACCCGGATCGCGTCGAACCCGAATCTTTCGATCCACGCCACGGCGTTGCTCAGCAGGAAGCTGCGAACCTCATGACGATCGAAGTTGTAGACCAGCGTGCCCCAGTCCGGGTGTTCACCCAGACGGGGATCCTCATGTTCATAAAGCGCCGTGCCATCGAATCGCCGCAGACCATGGGCGTCTCCGGGAAAGTGCCCGGGCACCCAATCGAGAATCACACCGAGGCCTGCAACATGGCAGCGATCAACCAGCCTCTGCAGCGCCTGCCAGTCACCGAATCGGCTGGCCGGCGCAAACAACCCCGTGGGTTGATAACCCCACGAGCCTTCAAACGGATGTTCGGAAAGTGGCATGAACTCGATGTGTGTGAAGCCCAGATCACGGACATACGGCACCAGCTGGTCGGCCAGTTCGTCGTAGGAATAGTGGTGTCCATCAACATGTCGACGCCAGGAACCGGCGTGCACCTCATAGATCGACATGGGCTGATGGCGGTTTGACTGCGGTCCGGCGCGCTGTGCTGGCGGATTCAGCGAACCGGTCAACAACGATGCGGTACCGGGGCTGGACTGTTGCCAGACCCCGAGCGGGTCGGCTTTCAAGAGCAGGTCGCCATTGGCGGCAAGAATCTCGTACTTGTAGTGAGAACCCTCGGCGAGTGCAGGAATGAAAAGCTCCCAGATACCCGCATCATGGTGCCTTCGCATCACATGCCGACGCCCGTCCCAGTCGTTAAAGTCCCCAACGACGGAAACACGCCGCGCGTTTGGCGCCCAGACCGCAAAACGGTAGCCACTACACCCAAGCACTTGCAGGCGGACCGCGCCCAGCCAATGATGCAGTTGTGTGTCCGTCCCGGCTCGAAATGGGGCAAAAAGTTCAGGACCAAACGTCGAAGGGAATCGATAGGGATCTTCGATGTCGGCCCAACCTTTGCCGTCGTTGACTCGCAATCGATACGGCTCTGGCACGGCAAGCCCGGGGATGACCGCACCAAACAGGTGCGCTCGCTCTGTCAGCCGTTGAAGCGGTATTGGCCGGGCTTCGGCTGATTGCAGCACGATCTGCGCTGATTCGATCCCGGGCAGATGGGCGCGGACAAGGACACCGGTGGGGCTTGAGTGCATACCCAGCCACCGGAAGGGATCGTCACATCGACCCAGGTCCAGATCGGCAGCAATACCTTCGGGCAGCAGCAGGCCCTGTCTGTTCATCTTGTCCATGAAGATCATTCGGCTCTATGGGATACCTTGCGTTCACAACAGTTGCTGAAAACATCCAGCCTGCCATCCCGGTCTCGCCCGCATTATTACTGAAAGGTCGTGGCGAGGGCACCGAGAGTAGTGAAAAGTCTGGGTGGCGCGGACCGGAGCGCGCGCAGGCGTGCTTGACAGCACGTCGAGCACGCGAAGGGAGCACGCCCAGTGTTTTCGCGGCTTACGGCGTCCACAGCAGACAGTTCATGAATAATGCGGGCTAGGGAACAATCTCAAGTGTAGCGGTGTAGCGTCAACCTTAGGGAGCCTGAACACACACTCCTCGTCGATTCTCCAGCCGAACCAATCAGCGGTCAGCAAGGATCCGGATGATCAGCTGTCGCCACCTGGTTATGCTCCGCGAATCCTCAACCAGCCCATCGTGCGTGACCTCACCCTGTTCGTGAATCTGCGGCGACTCAGCCAGTTGCAATCGAAAACGATCCAGTTGTCGACCCAACCAGGCACTGCCGGCTACCAGGTGAATACCTCGGGACTCAGTTGCCGCTGGACGGTACCTCGCAATGTTACGTCGAAGGCCAGGCCAGATGGCATTCCATTCTGCCATGTCGTCCACGACCGGAACTGCTTCGCGCGCCAACAGGCGGTCTTCTTGCCGACGACGCACTGAATTGACGATCACTCCCGGGCCGTGCCTGAACAGTTTCACGCCGTAATGCGCCGTTCTCAGCATGAGCGACAGCGCCGGGTAATAACGCGGTACTCGGAGAGCGGGCTCAAGCAGTACCGCATCAACGGGCGTATCGATGAGCTGTCGCAATCGTGCGCAGACTTCATAGGCTACGAGACCACTGTAACTGTAGCCGACAATCACCTGTCGTCCCTTGAGATCGAGCGCTACCAGTTCCTTTATATACCGTTTCACCGCTCCAGCTATTCCGAAAGCATGAAATCGGACCGGCTCCAGCGAGCCACTGCCCAGAAAGATGATGCCAATGTCGGCTGGTAACTGCTGCAACAATTCTATGACATGCCCGCCAACACAAATAACATTGCCACGATCAGACAGCGGACGCACGATACTGAGAAAATGACCCAGTGTGGGCGTCGAAACCAACAGCGGAAGACCAGCATCCAGACACTGGGCGAGTCCCGCAATCGTCGGAGCTTCAAACAGTGTTCGAAGCGAAACCTCGAGCTTCAAAGCTGACCTGATACGAGCAACAACACGCGTCGCAAGCAGTGAGTGCCCTCCCAACGCAAAAAAATTGTCGTGGATGCCAACTTCTTCAAGGTCCAGCACGTCACGCCATATCTGCGCGAGTTGCAGCTCGACCGGTGAACAGGGAGCTACGAAATCGGAGCCGATTTCAGCTGTCTGATCTGGCCTGGGTAACGCCCGATGATCTACCTTTCCGCT
>CAMDVY010000301.1 GCA_945878745.1 Klebsiella pneumoniae
GCTCTGGCTGCTGATGGTTGCGTGATAGTGGTGAGGAAACGGGTGCATGGGCTGCTCCTGCCAACAAGATTGGATATCCTCTGGATGATGCCACAGTGTCCCGACTCAGGGACAATGAGGACTTCCCACATACCGCAATACCGGTCAGAGCACTCCTCGTCCGGAAAGCGCTTTCCAAACAGGATCGGCCATGAAAGACACTTCCACCAACTCCCCTTTTGCGCGCACCCCAGAACCACCCTATTACGCCGTGATCTTCACAAACCAGCGCACGTCGGGGGACCAGGGATACGACGCCATGGCTGACACCATGGCTGAACTTGCTGTACAACAACCGGGTTGTCTTGGTTTCGAGTCGACACGCGGCCAGGAGGGATTTGGGATCACCGTGAGTTACTGGCAGGACGAGGCCAGCATCGCAGGCTGGAAAGCGAACGCCGAGCATCAGCTGGCCCGCAAACAAGGCAATCAAACCTGGTACGCGCACTATGAACTGCGAGTCGCTCGTGTTGAGCGGGCTTATGGCAAACGAACCGAGTGATGCATAGCCTGAAAGAACCAAAGTCAAAGGTGCTCTGAGCGCAACGACCCAAGTATCATCCAGTCTCTGTCGTCATTGAGTGAACAACATTGAGCCATCCACCCGCGAACAAGCGTAGACCATTGGACATGGACGTTGTGCTCGGTCTGCCCGTTGCCGATGACGTCGCGGGATATCAGGCGTACGCCCGAATGGCTGTGGAACTCGGCTATGAGCGCATCTGGATTCCGGAGACCTACAAGCTCGATCCCATCAGTTTCGGCGGGTGGTTTGCGTCGACCTTTCCAGGTCATCCGGTCGGTATTGGCCCGATGCCCGGGCCACTGCGCACCGGACCGCAGCTGGCAATGATTGCAGCCACACTTGCGGGTCTGGGTGCCAGCGATCTCGAGGTCATCGTCGGCGCCTCTTCACCGGCCATGGTGAAAGGCTGGCACAACCGGCCTTCGCTGACGGTCGCGGACATGGAGTCACTGCTCGGCGCCGTCCGTGCTGCCTGCAGCGGACAACCCACGGCCGTCACTGAAGGCGCTTATCGATCTCGAGGTTTCACCAACGGCCTTGGCAGTGTGCAGTTGCCGGTCGGCATGGCATCGTTTGGTCCACGCATGTTGCGGCTGGCCGGTCGTATCGCCGATCGTGTCGCACTGAACATGATCAGTCCTCGCGCCGTGCCGTCGTTTCTGGCCGAGATCGCCGAGGGAGCAAAGTCTGTCGGGCGTCCGCCGCCACCGGTCACAGTCTGGGCCCATGTGTGTCTCGATCCCACCCAGGAAAGCATCGCCTTTGCCAAACGATTTCTGGCCGGTTACATCCGTGTACCTGGCTACGATCGCAATTTCGCACTGCAAGGATTTGGCAGCGTGGTTGATGCGGCAAAAACCGCGCCGTCCGCGCGCGAAGTGCGCGAACTCATTCCCGATGAACTGCTGGTATCGGCGCTGGGTTTTGGATCTCTTGCCGAGATTCGTCGGCGTCTGGATGAGTATCGCGCGCTGGGAGTAGGAATCGCACTGGTGCCGTCCACCGCTGCCGATCCAGGTGGGGTGCGCACCCTGACGGCGCTGGGCGCCGCAGAATTGGTAGGAGCGATCTCCTGATCGCGATTGTTGGGATAATCGGAGATCGCGATCAGGAGATCGCTCCTACAATAGATCACGCAGTCGACAGCTCGCGATTTGGAGACCGACGATCAGACCTCAGGGCCTGGGTAACGTGACACCCATCTGCCCCTGATATTTGCCACCTCGATCCTTGTAGGTCACCTCGCAGCGTTCATCGGACTGGAAAAACAGCATCTGCGCCACGCCTTCGTTGGCATAGATCTTTGCGGGGAGCGTGGTGGTATTGGAGAACTCCAGGGTCACATGCCCTTCCCATTCCGGTTCCAGTGGCGTGACGTTGACGATGATGCCGCAGCGCGCGTAAGTCGATTTGCCAAGGCAGATCACCAGGACATCTTCCGGAATGCGGAAGTACTCGACCGTACTCGCCAGCGCGAATGAATTGGGTGGAATGATGCAGCAGTCATCGTGGACATCGACAAAGCTGCGCTCATCAAACGACTTCGGATCGACCGTCGCCGAAAAGACATTCGTGAAAATCTTGAAGTGAGGCGCGCAGCGAACGTCATAACCATAGCTGGACGTGCCATAGGAGATGATCTTCATGCCATCACGTTCGCGCATCTGTCCAGGTTCGAACGGCGAGATCATACCCTTCAGGGACTGTTCCCGAATCCAGCGATCCGACTTGATCGTCATTCCGCTATTCCTCGCTCATGCTGATCACCGGTGCGCTGGCTTGTTGCAGCCAGAGCCGCGCTGCCAGATGCCGTGCAGCCGTCCGGTAGATACCGGAAATCGCGCCTTCCGGATCGGCTGCAACTGTCGGGTTGCCGCCATCTGCCTGCACTCGAATAGTGAGATCGAGGGGTAGTTGTGCAAGCAGTGGTACACCCAATTCGTTCGCCACACGTTGGCCGCCGCCTTCACCAAACAACTGCGCCTGATGTCCGCAGTTGGGGCAGCAATAAAAGCTCATGTTCTCGACGATACCCAGCACTTCGATATTCACCTTGCGAAACATCTCGATGCCTTTGCGAGCGTCGAGCAGTGCAATGTCCTGGGGTGTAGTCACGATGACCGCGCCTGAGACCGGCACCTTCTGCGAGAGGGTCAACTGGATATCGCCGGTACCTGGTGGCATGTCGACCACGAGGTAGTCGAGATCACCCCAATCGGTCTGCGTCAGCATCTGCTGCAGCGCACTCGACACCATCGGGCCCCGCCAGACCATGGGCGTACGTTCCGTGACCATGTAACTCATCGACATGGTCTTCAGTCCATGGGCCTTGATCGGCGAAATGGTCTGGCCATCCTTCATTTCCGGACGTCGATCCTGAGGCACTCCCAGCATCATTCCCTGGCTCGGGCCATAGATGTCGGCGTCGAGCAGCCCGACCTTGGCGCCTTCCTTGTCGAGCGCAAGTGCCAGATTCACCGCCGTGGTTGATTTGCCCACACCGCCTTTGCCCGAGGCAACGGCAACGATGTGACGAACCCGGCCGAAGCCACGACCTTCGCCGGGCGAAAAACGCAGGTCCAGCTCAAGATCGTCGACACCGAGGTGCCTCGCCAGATCAGCCGTCAACTGCGCTTGCATTCCAGCCGCGGGATACCCCAGGGTCACGGCGATGCGTTTGCCCGAACTCAGCACGCGAACACCCAGCTCGCCCCATGTCTTCCCAAGATAGGGATCAACAAAATCTTCAATTCTCACAATGATTCCTCGCCGAAGAGCGGCGGTTGGCAGGCCGCCAGGAAAGCAGCCTGATAACTCCGCAGCCGGCTGCGAAGACAGGCGATTATAGAGAGCGGAAGGGGTGGCGTCCGCTGTAAGTCACGTTCGGCTCATCTACGGTTGGCTCGGACCCCTCAATCGGCACCAGTTGGCGTATCAGGCACCCGATCGGCAACTTCACCCCAATCCAGGCGTTATCCTGCGCATGGCACCTGTTTTCGGATCGCGTCTCCAGAACGACGAGCCGCCAAGCGCCACCCAACGATTGGTCCAGCCAAGTACCAGCGACAGTCGCTCGTCATCATGGAACACATGAACGTCCGAATCGTGGCAGAACAGCACCTCGATACCGTCCACCCGCAGGCGAACATCGTCCTCACCGAGGACACCAGCGTTCACCCGTTCAAGATCCTGAATCAATGCTTCCACGTCGGCAGGAGCTACCGTTGTGACTTTCTCATGGTCAGCGAGTTGCCACGCAAAACCAAACTCGACGTTGCACATCAGCACACCGACGCGTTGAAATTCGGAAGCCGTGTACCGCAATTCCTCCAGCATCTGCTCGCGCGTGAGTTCGCCTGTCAAAACAAGGTAGTCCAATGGCATCAGTGCTGGTCCCGAACCCGCGCAAAACAGCGCACATCCTGTGCAGAGGCGAGTCCAGCATTGGGAAACACCGTATGCGCTCGCAGGAGCCCTTCAAACACCAGACCTGATTTCTCCAGCACACGCGCCGATGCCAGGTGATCGACATGACAGATCGCCTGCAAGCGCACGACGTCATTCGCATCAGACAATGCCACCATGCAGGCCATAGCCTCTGTTGCGTAACCCCGGCCCCATGCGGACTTGCGCATGACATAACCGGTCGATGCATGAGTCGGAGTCTCGAAGGCAAGGCCCGTACTGCCGATCAACTCGCCGTCGTGGCGAGTGAAGATCAACAGTGGACCGGTCGGCGACCTGTTCCATTCAACGTCAGAGAAGTCGATGAAGGCGTGAGTGTCTGCTGTTGATCGATGTGTGGCCCAACTCAGCCATCGGGTCACTTCCGGATCGGCACAAAAGGCATCAAAAAGCGCAGGCACATCCGAGCGCTGTGGCCGCCGCAGAACCAATCGGTCGGTCTGCATTTCATGCATTGAACGCCTCCTCTGATCCGTCTCGGGTAGCCCTCCATCCATCATCGCAAAACACCCAGACATCACAAGTTCAGCGATCAGGTACGCAAAGACCGGGAACACCCATGAAAACGGATTCGCCATAGCGTCACACGCCGACGTTAGCCTCCCAGGCCGGGAATGCCAG
>CAMDVY010000302.1 GCA_945878745.1 Klebsiella pneumoniae
CCTGAATTCGATTCCGTCTTTAGCGATCAAGTGCGATGAAGCGCGATGAAATTGCTGTTATTCAGAGCCTTACGCGCTTTTCTTCACGGCTTTTTTGGCTGCTTTCTTCGTCGCCTTGGTGGCGTCCACAGCAAGGTCCTTGGCAGCAGCCTGCACTGCTCGCACGATCTTGTCGTACCCGGTGCATCGGCACAGATTGCCGGCCAGGGCATAACGAATCTGCGTTTCTGTTGGATCCGGATTGCGGTCCAGCAGCGCCTTTGCCGCTACCAGGAAGCCTGGCGTGCAGATGCCGCACTGCAATGCAGCGTGCTCGATAAACTTCGACTGCAGGGTATGCAGCTTGCCTTCAGTGGCCATCCCCTCAACAGTGGTCACGGTGCGACCCTCAACTTCTGCACCCAGCACCAGGCAGGCACAGACCAGTCGATCGTCGACGGTGACACTGCAGGCACCACAGTCACCTGTGCCACAGCCTTCTTTCGCACCGGTCAAGCCGACTCGGTTGCGTAGCACATCCAGCAACACCTCGCCGGGCTGGCAGACAAATTCAACAGCGTCGCCGTTGATCGTTGTTGTTACATGAACTCCAGACATGACCCTAACCCCCTGCTCGCTGATAGGCGATTCTTGCGGCCCGCTTGGCCAGCACGCCTGCTACTTCGGTTCGAAACTCAACAGTGCCTCGTTTGTCGTCGATGGGACGACAGGCTGCTTCACAGGCTGCAACCAACGCTGCGATGGCGTCATCATCAAGCTTGGTGCCGATAATGGCCTTGCGTGCCGCCGGAACAACGATGACCGTGGGACCAACCGCGCCGAGTACAACGCGCGCATCGTCAACCACACCACCACGGCCAAGCGTCAAGCTGACTGCGGCGCTGCACACGGCAATGTCCATTTCGGTGCGTGGTGTGAATCTCAGGTAAGCATCCCCAGTCTTGCCTTTGCGGGCTGGCAGGGAGATGGCTTCGATCACTTCACCCTTTTTCAGCGAGGTCTTGCCGGGACCGGTGACCACGTCTTCAACCGCAACCGTGCGTCGACCCTTCGGCCCGACCACTACGGCCTTGGCTTTGGCGGCGACCATGGCCGGTACGCTATCCGCAGCAGGAGACGCATTGCAGAGATTGCCGACAACTGTGCAGCGACTCTGGATCTGATCCGAACCAATGAGCTTTGCGGCCTCAACAACACCAGGCCACGCTTTTTTCAGCGCATCGTTTTCGCCCAGCTGTGCGCAGGACACCGCTGCGCCAATCTTGAACCCGGTGGCAGTCTTGCTGATGGACTGCATGGCCGGTATTCGTTTGATATCGACCACCAGTTCCGGGTCGATCGTTCCGCTCTTCAGACGTACCAGTAGATCGGATCCGCCTGCCAGCACATAGGCATTGCCTTTGGCCTTGGACAGCAGGCTGACCGCGTCCTTCGTGGATGTGGGCGCTTCGTATCTCATGGGCTTGAGTCTCTCCTTCGTTGGATGCGCTGGGCGTATTGTTTAGACCCGCCGTATCACTCGCATGACATGGGCGTGGCCAGTGAATGGATCGAAAGGTAATGGCCGCAGGTTACTCGCCCGACGCGTGTGTCGCATCAGTTGAGTAAACCTGCCGCATGAATTTTTGCCTTCCCTGACGTACATAGTAGTGAAAGTCGGGAATCAATAGGAATAGGGGAATGCAATGAATCAACGATAAAGCAGGCACAACTGACGATGAATCTGTACAGGCATCCGTCGGGCTGCTTGCTGGTGGTGCGCGGTGCTTGGCTTCTGGCATAGTCTCCAGGCCACGTAGGGGAACAACCATGTCACATCCGTTCACTGTCGACGCCGATTCACATGTGCTGGAGCCGCCCGATCTATGGGTCAATTACCTGGAACCGAAGTTCAGGGATCGTGGCATCTTCATCAGGCAAACGCCTGACGGTGAAGAACTTGTGGTGGACAACGAAGTCATCATGCGAGGCCGCCTGGCGAGCCTTGGGGGTGTTGAACACGACGCGACCGAGATTTTCACTGACGCGTCAATCCCATATCTGGATACCTGTCCCGCCGCGTCCATGTTCACCGACGCACGCGTCAAACTGCTGGATGACTGGCAGGTCAACGCGGGCCTCACGTTCCCGACCATCGGCATCCTGTGGGACAAGGAAGACGACCCTGAACTGGCAATGGCGTACGCCCGTGCCTACAACAACTGGCAATGGGATTTTGCCAAACCGGCTCTCGACCGCATCGTGCCGATCGCGCATATCCCGCTTTACGATCCCGCCCTGGCACTCATCGAACTGCGACGCTGCCTCAAACTGGGTTTCAAGGGCATGTTCATTGCGCCGGAACGCATCATGGGCAAGCGCCCTTCCCACCCGGACTTTGATCCACTGTGGCTGGAGATGCAGGCCGCCGATCTGCCGGTCTGCATGCATCTCATCGTTCGATTCAAACGCGCCGTGGGGCTTGCCAATCATGGCTGGTACGACCGCGGGGAGCCGATGAACACGCTGTTCGCCTTCGGACTGGGCGGGACCATGCAACTGGTACCTGCCTTTTCCAGTCTCGTGTGCGATGGACTGTTCGACCGGTTCCCGAAACTGAAAGTCCTGGTGGTCGAAGCCGGTGCCGGGTACGCAGCGTATGTGATGGATCGGCTGGACGAAAAATATCAGCGATTCGGCAAGTTCGCGCCGATCAAACAGAAACCGAGCGAGTACTTCCGCAGCAATCTGTGGTTCGTGATGGACCCGGGTGAGCGATCCATCGATTCACAGTGTGACCTCGTGGGCGAGGATCGTTTCCTCTGGGGCTCGGACTATCCGCACATCGACTCGCACATCAACGCTGCGGACGAAGTTCGAGCGAGTCTGGCGCCGCTGAGCGAACACCGGCGCAATCTTGTGCTGGGTGGGAATGCGAGGGCGCTGTTCAATTTGCGGTAGGAGCGATTTCCTGCGCGCGATCTTCGATGATCTAAACCATCGCGGTCGGGAGACCGCTCCTGCAGGGTAATGACGCGGCAGCGCATCGTAGGAGCGCTCTCCTGAGCGCGATTGGCTTCAATTCAGATCGCGGTCGGGAGACCGCTCCTACTGGGGGCCTCTACTTTCCTGCTGGACCAGTCAGGCACTGACCCACAACTCGCTCATACCGCGAAAACTGGGAATCGCGTGATGGACATGTCCCATTGAGCCGTGACGCAGATTCGGGAACCGGTTGATCAATCCAAGGATCGCTTCCTGCGCCTCAGCCCGAGCCAGATGCGCACCCAGACACAGATGCCGTCCACCGCCAAAGGACTGATGATGCGTGTCACTGCGCGTGATATCGAATCGATCGGGCTCTGGATAAATCGACGGATCGTGATTGGCGCCGGCAAGTGATGTCGACAGCGATTCACCTCGAGGGACCGGGCATCCGCCCAGATTGATGTCTCGGTCCGGGATCCGACCTGAGTTCACCACGGGGGAGTCAAACCGGAGCGTCTCCTCGACGGTGTTGACGATGAGACCTGGATTGGCACGCAGCTTCGCCAGCTCAACCGGATTGTCGAGCAACGCCTTGACGGCATTGCCGATCAGGTCGGTGGTCGTCACGTTGCCCGCGATCAACAGCAGATTGCACTGAGCAATCATCTCCTTCTCAGTCAGTCGATCACCACCCTCCTCGGCCCGGATCATGTCGGAGATCAGGTCGTCGCCCGGCTTCAGCCTTCGAGCCGCGATTTCCGTGGTAAAAAAAGATTCGAGAAGATTTCGGGCGCGATCACCTCTGGCCCGCTCCTCGGGTTGCGCAAAGGGATTGAAGCTGACCTGGACGCTTTCATCCGACCACTGCTTGAAATCGCCCCGACGCGCCGGGTCGATGCCGAGCATCTCCGCGATCACGACGGTAGGCACAGGACCGGCAAAATCGGTGATGAGGTTGAATTCGCTCGTGTGGATGTCAGCGAGCACCATCTCGACAACCTTGCGAATGCGGGGTCGCCACCGTTCGACCGCCGCCGGCGTGAAGGAACTACTGACAAGGGAGCGCAAGCGACGATGACCCGGTTCATCCATCAACAGCATGGAAGGTTCTTCCTGGCGATTGCCTACCAGAAAATTCGCTGAGAAGGTACCTGGATTGGCCTTGCGCGGGTCTGAGAAAAAATCACGATCACGCAGGATGTCGCGCACATCATCGTGCCGGGTGTAGATGAACCGCTTGAGCACCGTGTCCTCAAAAACCGGCGCGTGTTCGCGCAACTTGCCGAGCACCGCATACGGGTCGCGACGAAAATTCTCATCCAGCGGTGTGAGTGCAATGCCTTGCGGAAGATCGATCTTGTCCATGGTTTGCACCTCGTCTGGTTCACGCTGCATTCGTCTGCTGAATGTTGTCACGCCGCCGCTCGCTCGTGCAACGGCCTATGGACAGTGCCTCAACCGCCCGCAATCTTCACGCTGTAACCGAGTTTTTCCAGTTCCGGTCGCAACCGCTCCCGTTGTTCACCCTGAATCTCGATGACGCCTTCACGGACGGTTCCACCCACGCCACACAATTTCTTGAGTCTGCTGGCAAGCGCATCCAGTTCAACACCGGTCAGTGGCAACCCCTTGACGAGTGTCACACCGGTACCCTTGCGCCCTTTGGTCTCTCGCGACAACCGA
>CAMDVY010000303.1 GCA_945878745.1 Klebsiella pneumoniae
AGAAGCTGTTCGTTATGTGAGTGGTGGGGACGAATTGAAGGAGCGATCTCCTGATCGCGAAAAAGAGTTCGGGGTCAGGAGACCCCTCCTACGGGGCGGGGAGATCACGCCTGATGATCCTGACTGCCCACCTGGGCCAGGCATCGCTGCGCCCATTCGATTCCGGCACGCACTGATTTATCCAGCGATTCATCTATCAGCCACTGATGCATGAAGGCGGCCGTGAAGGCATCACCGCAGCCGGTCGGATCGACCGCGCTGGCAGGAGGAACCGGAAATTCGTGGGTGAGTTTGTCACGAACCTGTACGGCCTTCGCCCCGCGAGTCACGATCGCGAGCGGGCCATCGGGTACGGGCAGCAGTCGGTGTTCATGTTCGTTCTGGATCACGATGCTGGCCGCGGCCAGTAGTTCTTCGGCTTCAGGTGGTGCCAGGTGGGCGGTGTACTGGCCGGGATAACAGAGCAGCGGACAGACCGAGTGCAGCCGGCGAACCGCGGCCAGCATCCGTTCTGGCGGGTCAGGCGCGATGATGGCGAAGTCGGGTCTGAAATCGGCGAGGGTTGCCTCGAAGTGTTGCTGCCAGAGGCTCAGGTCCACCCGCAACGGATGAAATGCGGTGAACTGTGCGCCATCAGGGTCTGTGAAGATAAATGCCCGGGCTGAGTTCAGGCCCTCCACTTGCCGGATCCCGTCCAGCGATGCGCCGACTTTGCGCAAATGTAGCTGATAAGGCTGCGCATCGAGTGCGCCGAGGTGGCCATGCAGGACGTGATGCTGGCCCAGCCGACTGAAGTTATAGGCGAGATTTCCACCACACCCCCCGAAGTCGGTGCGTACTGAATCAAGTTTTACGTTCGCTGCCGGCAAGACGTCGAGGGTGGTGGCGATCACATCGTATGCCAGAGAACCGACGATCAAAATGCTGCTCATGCGTCAGCGTTCCGTCCGTGTGCGGACCGGTCAGGAAACATGTAAGGGTTTATTGACAAGCGTGGTATCCAGCCTTTCGTTTCAACGACAAATTACCGCTCGCAGAACTGTGATCCCGATCTATGATTTGGAAGTCGGCACAGAGTTTAAGGAAGCAGTCGTGCAAGAGTTGTTAGGCAAGTCGTTCAAGTTGAGTGATCTGGATTATGTCATTGTCGACGTGATCGATATACGCGGCGACAAGATGGTCTATGCAGAAGCCCGGCAGCCGGCCCGAGGCGCGAAGCGCGCGGCCTTTCATCTCAATGATCTGCATCGCCTCGCCGATTTCCCCGAGGATCTGCGTTCGGCCTGAACCGCCAGGCCGAGGGCTCCTTCCTTGCCTGAACGAGGCAGACAGTGAGACTTGTCGCACACCGCGACGACAGTGGATTGCTAGACTCTGATCTTCACTGGTTGTCTGCTGGTTCGATCCTGCCCACGCGATGAGGCGGGCTCGGGAAAGTCTCGTGATGTCCGATTTCGACGATCTTCAGGAATTGCTGTTCTTTCTCACCGACGATCTCGAAATCGAGGTTGAAATGCCCTATGGGGAATTTGAAGCGGTCCAGAACGGCGCGGCGGCACTGACGACTCTGGCCGGCCGCACGGTCAAGGCAGTGTACGCGGGCGTCGGCGATGACCTGGTGGTTCGTGGCATGGTGCTGTTCCAGCTTGAGATCGATGCCGTGGGCGCTCTCGCAACGTCATTCAATCTACCGCTCAAACACCTGCTTGCGCATGCAGGCGCAGGTCCTGATCTCGGTCATGGGCCGATTCGTCTGGCCAGTCGCGCGCAATGCCCGGTGCCGTGGCATGCCCGGCAACTGTGGACGTCCAGGGGTGATGAGCCGCTGCAGAAGATTCAGCATGCCGTGATGCACAATGCCAGCGGCCTGTTGCCTCGACGATCCCCGTCACGCACAGCGACCATTGCTCCACTCGAGGAAGCCGTTTCCAGAGTGACGGCCTCCCGTGCATACGCGGAATTTACGCCGTCCAGCGTGTCGACCGATTCACTCAGGCATGAACTGACCGTGTTGCGAGACAAGTTGCGTGAGGCGCAGGAGGAAGCGCAGCGTCTACGTGCCGCCCTGCGACATGAGCAGGACCGCAATCGACGGTTGCAGGATCGGATGCTGGATGGTGGGCGCTAACCCATAGCGCTCAAGGAGCAATGATGGTCGGGGTTGCCGTTGACACCGGGGAAACCGCGGGTTCGGGCGGTGTGATGAACCCAGTCGAGACGAGTACGCCCACCACAATGACCGCGACGAAAAACAGGATGAAACCAACCGCCAGACCCATGCCCACTGCGCGCCAGGACGTGTACAGCGTGGCACCGGCCTGGAGGTGCCAGTCGATCGTTCTGCCCTGCAGGTAGAGCATGCCCCAGTAGGCGATCGCGGTCTGCAACAGCGGTAGTCCAAACATCACCAGCTGACTGGGTGGCAACGACGAAAAGATCACCAGCAGGAGGATCTGTACGACGATGCCGATCCAGCCGACTCGACGCGCGAGATCCGGACGACCCATTACCCGATAATTGATCCAAGCCAGCACGATACCCGCGATGAGGGAGCCCATGATGGTGGCGATCGCAGCGGCATGGGGACCATAGAGTCGCAGGGAATCTGAGCGAGGCGTGGACAACGGGTTCGGCTCCGGGTTGATTACAGGTGTGCGTGTGGTCGAGATTCAGCCTCTTGTTCAGCCTCTTATTTAGCTTCTTGGGTCGATCAGAATCTTCACCTCGCGTGGATTGTCGGCGAGCTTGTCGAAAGCGCTGCTGATGTCGGTCAATGAAGACGTTGACGTGTGCAGTCTGGATACGTTGATGCGTCCGGTTGCGACCAGGTCCTTCGCGATCTCGAAATCTTCATGCACGTAGGCGATGGAGCTGGTCAGACGAACTTCCTTGATCAGCCATTCGGCGGGCATGATCTGGGCTGGATGGCTGGCAACTCCGACCAGGCTCACCACACCACCGCGCCGGACCATGGATACGGCCTGCTGGATCGTCTGCGGAATACCTGCACATTCAAAGACGACATCCGCACCGCTGGCACCAACGATCGCACTCAGGCGCGCCGCAGTGTCTTCGGTTTTCGGATCGATGCCCACATCTGCACCCAGCTCGATGCCAAGCTCACGTCGGCTGCGTTCAGGTTCGATCAGGATCACCTTGCCGGCACCGGACGCCTTGGCAGCCTGCAATGTGAGCAAGCCAATCGGCCCGCCACCGATGATCACCGCCGTGTCACCCAGGCGCATGGGCGTTCGTCGAAGGGCGTGAACTGCGACGGTGGCCGGTTCGAGGATCGCGGCATCGCTGTCATTGATCTCTTTCGGCACGTGATACAGGCGCCCGGCATCAAAACAGATCGCGGTAGCAAAACCACCGTGTGGGGCAGCCATGGGACCGGCGCCGATGGCACCAAGAAAGGCCAGTTCGCAATGGGAGGCATCACCGTGTCGGCAGGCGCCGCACTGGCCACAGGCGGTTGCCACGCCGATCGCCACGCGATCACCCTCGCGGACGTGCGACACCCCGGCACCGACGGCCTTTACCGTGCCCGACCATTCGTGACCACAGATCGCTGGATTGTAGGGCTGGCCTGAGAGATAGGCGTGCACGTCCGTGCCACAGATTCCGCAGTAGCCGATTTCGATGACTGCCTTACCAGGCAGCGGAGTGGGTTCCGGCATGTCGCGAATGTCGACGGTTCGCAGTCCGGTAACGAGGCCTACCCGCATGACGTAATCCTTGCTGTTGATGGCGCCAACCTTGGTGGATTGCCGGCAGCCTTGCAAGTCCGGGATGGTCTCTCGCAGGAGCAGTCTCCAGACCGCGATCTTCGATGATCCCGACAATCGCGGTTGGAAGACCCTGCCGGAGGACCTTCTGCCCGGCGGGACGCGTATACTCCCGTCCCGCACGCCGACCGGAGCAATCCCATGCCACTGACCATAGAGATCTTTTCCGACCTCGTCTGTCCCTGGTGCTTCATTGGCAAACGGCGGCTTGATCGGGTGCTGGCTTCACCGGTAGGCGAAGACGTCGAAGTGCACTGGCGTGCGTATCAATTGGCGCCGCGACTGCCCGTGGAAGGCGTCGATCGAGCGCGTTATTACGCCGCCAAGTTCGGCACCGATGGCAAGAAGGTACCGACCCGGATCACGGAAGAAGCCAGCGCCGAAGGCATCGTCATGAACTTCGCGGCGATCGAAAAGATGCCGAATACCTTTCTTGGCCACCGGCTCATGGTCTACGCAGAAACTTCTGGTGGCGCAGCGCTTCAGCACGAACTGGCTGAAGCTCTTTTTCAGGCGTACTTCCAGCAGGGCAAGGATGTCGGTGACCGTGAAACACTGCTTTCCATCGGTGCGACAGTCGGACTGGATGCGCAGCTGGCGCGTGACTATCTGGCCGGGGATGGTGGTATCGCTCAGGTCCAGGCCGAATTGGATCGGGCGGTAGATATCGGTGTCAGTGGCGTGCCTTGTTTTCTGCTCGGTGGCACCTTTCCAATTCCGGGTGCCCAGAATGCCGAAGTCATGGCGTCATTCATTACGCGCGCCAAACAGAAGCTCGTCACACCGGCCTGATCGCAGTCAGAGCCTGGGGATCACAAGCCTGGGTCCGGTGGTCTCTGCAAACACGTGTTTGGTCAGCAC
>CAMDVY010000304.1 GCA_945878745.1 Klebsiella pneumoniae
ATTGATTGAATCTGCCAACTTCATTGGTGATGGCGTTACAGTTTGATTTCTGCTGTTATCCCTGCTCTATCCGCGCTCAATCGTTTCGAAGCTCTGAACACCCCTGCGCACCATGTTTTGTTGCGAGATTATTGTCTAATCAAGGCTAACTGCAAGCTCCGGGATTTGCGTCGCAACGATTTGTTAATCCGCCTGGGCTGGTTGATGATCAATGGACCAGATAAGGAGAGTCGGCATGGGCCAGTCTTCAGTTGCCACGATGTTGGTTGATCGAGCGAGGTTCAATCCTTTGATCCGACCGTATCTGGTTCTCTATGTCAGTCTCTTCCTGGTGTTGCCCGTGGTGACGATCCCGTTGGCCGTACTTTGGTTTCTTGGTATCGGTCAGTGGTGGGCCCGGCACTACTTCGAGAAGCTTGAATGTGAGCTGAGCGACCGATCATTGCGCTTTCGCAAGGGCATCGTTTTTCAGGTTGAAAAGACCATCCCCTTGGAGAACATCCAGGACGTCACGTTTATTGAGGGGCCACTGCTGCGACGGTTTCAGCTGAGCGTGCTGAAGTTCGAAACGGCAGGTCAAAGTGCCCATGGTCAGGCGAATGCGATGCAGCTCATCGGGATCGTCGATGCACAGCAGTTTCGCAACCAGATCCTGTCGCGGCGGGATGCGTTGAATGATCGAAGTTCGCAGCCTGAGGCTTCTGCGAACGATAGCGTCGTCGCGTCCATTCAGGCGATTGAAGCGAAGCTGGATGAGATCATCAGGCTGATGCGTGCACGTGGTTGAGACCCTCTGATCGCGGTCAGGAGACCGCTCCTGCAAGATTAGGCTGCCACAATGCACCGTGAAACCAGGCACCAACAAATCAACTGGAGAAATCTGTGTCCGAGAACCCGCTGCGCACCCGCGCCAAGGATCACCTGCCGACCGTGCTGCTCACGCTGCTCAGTATCGTGCAGGCGTTTTCCCTGGAACTGATGTGGGCGCACGTGACCACGCACGATGCACTCTACGAGCTGACGTTCATAACCATACTGAGCTGGGTGCAGATTTTTGCGACCTTTCTGGGCGTACTAGTCATCTGGCTGATCTATGCCAGCCTGGTGATGAGGTTTCGCTGGGTACCGACCACCAGCGACTCGGTGTTTCCTTTCATCATTGGCATCATCGAATTCACGCTCATCGCATCGCTGGGCCCGCATCTGCTCTGGCGCTGGTTTCTGATCCTCTCGCTGATCTTCGTGCTCATGGCCTGGGTGAGTCAGGTAACCCTCCGACGGGCTCGCGAAGATGGCGACAACGACAGCTTTTTCTCACAGGTGAATCGCGCGGGATGGAGGGACTATCTCTTCGTGGTGTGGGTGAGCGGCGCTTTTTTTATGGCACGTATTTATCTTTCAATCAGCGGTGACCAGAGCTGGTTCGCCATGTTGGCCTTGATCGTTGCGACCGCAGCGCTCGCCATGCAGATGTACTCAACGGATGTATTCTGGCGTCGTTCGGTGGCGAATCCGGACAATTGAAAGCAGGGAACTAACAGGAGTCTGAACATGAACACGTTTGAAGCTTCGACTACCACCAGCAACGACTGGCGGGTCCGTCTTGGCGTCGGTGTGACGGGTCTTTGGCTGCTGCTCGGTTTCGTCTATATCAGCAGCATTGTGGGATGGGGAGATTTTGTTCGCCAGCAGGCACCGGACCTGGGGGAATTCCTTGGTGGTGCCTTTGGTCCGCTGGCCTTCCTGTGGTTTGTGGTCGGTTTTTTCCTGCAGCAGCGTCAGCTGGAAAACAACACGGCCATGCTCTCGCAACAACTGGAAGTGATGCGACAGAGCGCGGCACAGTCTGAGTTGCAATCGCGGGCGATTGCGGCGGATGAACTGCACTCCCGGCAAGACACGTTTCTTCGCATCTCGGAAATGGTCAGCGAACAGCTCGGCATGACCTCTGGCTGGTTGTACACGTCCTGGGCCGCGGATATCGGTGAAGCGGCGGTGAAAGGCCCAGGTGGAGCCCTCGATATCTGGCGGACGCAAGGCGCCGGTGACAACGGAGCCTTCAATCGAGCCATCGCCCAGGCGATCTATATTGGCCAGGTGAAACCTGCCGAACTTTTCTGGGGCACGCCAATCCGTGGTGGACACACCGAGAATTTTGTTCAGGCGTTCGACCGCCTGCTGCGGCTGGCTGAACGATGCGACGACGAGGGGGTGATCGCTGATGCGATTCGCGGCGGAACTCATGGGCGCATCTACCGATTCATGGTTGAATCCCAGCCCGTTCAATCCTGAGGAGCTTGTGAATGACATCGCCTGAGATCACCGGCCGTCTGGCCAATCGATGTGCGCTGGTGACGGGTGCCAGTCGTGGCATTGGCCTCGCCATCGTGCGAGCCTATCTGGCCGAGGGCGCGAGTGTAGTGCTCACCGCACGAGATGCGGAACGGTTGGATGAGGTCGCGCAATCACTCGATGCCGGTGATCGGGTAACTGCCTGTGCGTGCGACCTCACTGATCCACAACAGCTAGAACGGCTCTTTGCGGCCGCAGTGGACTGGCGCGGGGGTGTGGACATTCTTGTCAACAACGCCGGCATCTACATCGGTAAACCGTTTACCGACTACTCGTTTGAAGAGTTCGACCAGCTGCAGAAGACCAACGTCTATTCAGTGTTCAGGCTGATGCAGCTGGCTCTCCTGCACATGCAGCCGCGTGGCGCCGGCAAGATCGTCAACATCGCCTCAACCGCCGGCAAGTGGGAGAGTGCGAATCAGGCTGCATACAATGCTTCCAAGCACGCCGTCGTCGGGCTCACGCGCTGCGCTGCGCTGGAAAACGGCGTGCATCGAATCAACATCAATGCCATCTGTCCCGGCATGGTCAATACGGACATGTGGTCAGACTTTGGTGGTCATGCAGAACGGACCGGTGTCACGATGGACCAACTCAAGGCCGGAATTCTCGGCCGTATTCCGCTCGGTCGATTCATCGAACCCGAGGAGGTTGCCCATATCGCGGTTTACCTGGGGAGCAGGGAGTCGGATGGCATGACGGGTCAGACCATCACAATTTCCGGTGGGATGCGGATGGGGTGACGCCTACCTTGTGTCGACGTCACCACCTCGCCTGGACTAGAGCCTGCGTCGCAGCAGACGAGCTAGTTCCGCCGCCATGAGACGATAGCCTTCCGAATTTGGATGCAGTCCATCGGCCGTCAACGCGGCCTGAATTCGCGTGGCATCACTCGGATCTCGCAGTACGCGGTCAAAGTCGACCACAGCATCAAATGCCCGGCTGGTGCGAATCCACTGATTCACGGCCTGCCGTTTGGCCTCGACATCTGGTCCTGAGTAGCCAGGGAGCGCACTGCCACCTGAGGGCGTCAACGTGCCACCAATGACGACGATGTCATGGGCACGCGCCTGTGCTGCGATCTGCTGCAAACCGGCGATGATGGACGCGGAACTGATCGATGGCGTAGGAATGCCGATCACAGTGAGCAGTCCAGGCAAGCCGATGTCATTGATACCCTCCAGCACCACCAGATGCGTGACGCCGGTTCGTGTCAGCACATCCGTATCGAAGCGGCCGACAGCATTTTCGCCGATGAAGGTCTGTGTCACCTGATTGCCGGAGATGCCCAGGTTGATAACCGCTGCGCGGGTTGGCCCGTTGCCACCATTGTTGGTATTCAGCTCGCGGGCCAGGAAGTCGGTGTACCGCGCGTTCTGATCCACGGGTTCATTGGGCGCAGCCATCTGGTCACCATCGGTGATGGAATCACCGAAAGCGGCGATGACGGGCAACCGGTTGCTGCGTTGAACGTCGACGCCGCTGAGGTAGTACCACGCTGTCGTAGTGGTTGCGGCAGGCAGATCGACGGCGTTGACCTGATTGCCGACAGCGACGAAGGAAGTCTGCAAGGCCCTGACATGGTAGCTCACGGGTGATGTTGGTGAGGTCGCCGCGGCCGGCAGGTGGATGCTGATCGCAAGTTCAGAAAACTTGCCGGTCTCAAGCTGAACGGGGTCGCTCAATACTCTGGCGCCGGCAGGTATCACGATGGAAGCGGCGCCATTGAACTTCAGCTGACGAAGTTTCGCGGCGTTGATCGCAGCGCCAGTGTTGCGAGGAGCAATGGTAGCCGCACCGATGTGCAGTGCGGCGTTGCCGAATTCGTTGGTCAACCAGACCCGAACCCGACTGCCACCCACGCTGACTCGAACAATCTGACGCAGTGTCACATCACTGAACGTCGGCGGAGGTGCATCAAATGGCGAGGCGATCTTGTTGGCCGCCGTCCAGCTGGCGATGAACGTCTCGTCGTCGTCCGAGGCATAAACGAATGTGCTGGCGAGCGGGCTGGCAAACAGAAACAACAATGCCCACTGCCAGAGCCTGGCTTGGACTGCGCGCAACGAACCGACTCCGGCTAACTTGTTTTGCATAACCTCTCTTCCCCTGTTGAATGTCAAGCGATACCACTCGTGCAACGGCAACACAATCGGGACACGCCTGTGAATCGGGACAGGATCGGTGCAACCGGCTGCCCCTCGTGGCATCATCCAGCCTCACCTTGGGGAAGGGGAACTCGTTTGTATAACCAATCATCCGGCCGCCGTTCGTGAGCACCGGTGACACCGTTCG
>CAMDVY010000305.1 GCA_945878745.1 Klebsiella pneumoniae
CAAGGTCAGGGTATGCAGACTTGTATCCGGCAAAGCGCTCTTGCCAGCTCCGCCGCAATTCGCCACCGCGACCTCGACAGTCCATTGCGGAATAGATGTGTTGCGGCATTTCAAACGGCGCACTACCCCAATTGAAATTCTTGCGCGCCAGTGCGATCTGCTCGGCGCCGAGCGGCGCACCATGTGCTCCTGCCGTCCCCTGCTTCCCTGGCGCACCGTAGCCGATGATGGTCCGGCACATGACCAGCGTCGGTCTGCCATCACTAGTCATCGCCGCGTTGAGCGATGTTTCAATTTCCGACGCATCGTGGCCATCCACGTTGCGGATGACACGCCAGCCATACGCTTCAAAACGAGCCGCGACATCCTCCGGAAACCAGTTCTTCACGTCGCCATCAATCGAGATGCCGTTCTTGTCGTAGATGCAGATGAGCTTCCCGAGGGCCAATGCCCCTGCGAGGGACGCGGCTTCGTGGGAAATTCCCTCCATAAGACAACCATCGCCAACAAACACCCAGGTGCGATGATCGACCATCGAGTGACCATCTCGATTGAACTCTCGCGCCAGGCGAGACTCGGCAAGCGCCATGCCTACTGCGTTCGCGAAACCCTGGCCCAGCGGGCCAGTGGTTGTTTCGACGCCAGGGCACTCATGGACTTCCGGGTGCCCGGCCGTTCTGGAACCGAGTTGCCGGAATTGTCTGATGTCGTCCATGGAGAGGTCATAACCGGTGAGGTGCAGCAGCGAATAAAGAAGCGCTGAAGCGTGACCGTTGGACAGCACAAAGCGGTCTCTATCCCACCAACCAGCATCAGCCGGATCATGACGCAACAAGTCGACCCACAAAACCTCTGCTATGTCCGCCATGCCCATTGGCGCACCGGGGTGCCCGGACTTGGCTTTCTCCACCGCGTCCATCGACAGCACCCGAATCGCATTGGCGCACTCTAATCTTGACAATTTATTTCCAAAGCTCCGTGTAACGACGTCCATTGTCCCCAGTTCGTGCAGCTGTCGCAATTTGCTGCAGTGCAATTAGCTTACAATGCCGGCACGTTTTTGCTGCCTGTTGACTGTTCAATAGCAACGATCAACGCAATTCAAACCACCCTGTCAAAAGGAACCGAGTTTCATGGCCGAGTATTCCGTTTTTACCTCCGAATCCGTCTCCGAAGGGCATCCCGACAAGATGGCCGATCAAATTTCTGATGCCATCGTGGACGCCATGTTGGCTCAGGATCGTGAATCGCGTGTTGCCTGCGAGACATTGATCAAGACCGGCATAGTCGTGGTTGCTGGAGAAATTCGTACCAACGCCAAGGTCAATATTGATCAACTGGTCCGCAAGGTCATCGCCGAAATTGGTTACGACAGCGACGCGATCGGCTTCAATCCCGAAGCGTGCACTGTCATCAACGCCCTGGGCGTGCAGTCCGCAGATATCGCCATGGGCGTGGACGAATCGGACGGCAAGGAGCAAGGCGCAGGCGACCAGGGCTTGATGTTCGGTTATGCCACCAACGAAACAGAAGTGTTGATGCCGGCCCCAATCACCTACGCACACCTGCTGGTGAAACAGCAGGCGGACAAGCGACGCTCCTCGCTGAAATTCCTGCGTCCGGACGCCAAGTCGCAGATCACGTTCCGTTACGATTCCGAGGGCAAGCCAAGCGCTATCGAAGCGGTAGTGCTGTCGACCCAGCATGAGCCGGACATCAGCCAAAAGGATCTGCGTGAAGCAGTGATGGAAGAGGTCATCAAGCCTGTCCTGCCGTCCAACTGGCTTTCCTCCAAGACCAAATATTTCATCAATCCAACCGGCCAGTTTGTCATCGGCGGTCCAGTTGGCGACTGCGGTGTCACCGGTCGCAAAATCATTGTCGACACCTACGGCGGCATGGCCCGTCACGGCGGCGGCGCGTTTTCCGGCAAAGATCCATCGAAAGTTGACCGTAGCGCAGCTTACGCGGGTCGTTACGTGGCCAAAAACATTGTCGCGTCCGGTCTCGCCGCTCGGTGCGAAATCCAGATCAGCTACGCGATCGGCGTAGCGGAACCAACCTCAATCAGCATCAACACTTTCGGTACCGGCAAAATCGCGGACGAGAAAATCGTTCAACTTGTACGTGAGCATTTTGATTTGCGACCACGAGGGCTGATCGCGATGCTGGACCTGAAGCGACCCATCTATCGAAACACGGCAGCCTACGGACACTTTGGCCGTACAGAAGCCGATTTCACCTGGGAGCGGACGGACAAGGCCGCCGCACTGCGCGGCTGATCCAGGCTCGAAGCTGCCAAAGGAACCTGCATGAGGGAAAAACGATGACACGCCTCAGTTTCGAGTTTTTCCCGCCCAGGGAGGGTGACGGCGTCGGCAAGCTGATGCAGAACGTCGTTCCGCGTTTGCAAGGCGCCAATCCGCTCTTCTATTCAGTGACGTATGGGGCCGGAGGGTCGACCAGAGAAGGTACTTTCGAAACGGTCGCTGCATTGTTGGCCGCAGGTCATCAGGCAGCGCCGCATCTGTCAATGGGAGCCGATGCCGATCACATCGTTGTAAACCTGCTGGAGCGTTATCGCGAGATCGGTGTACGTCGAATCGTTGCCTTGCGGGGCGACGTTCCGTCTGGTCTCGGTCGTTCGTTGCGAGCCGCCAACGCCCAGGCGCTTGTCACCTTGATCCGGAAACATTTCGGTGATCACTTTGAAATCGAAGTGGCCGCATATCCCGAGGTTCATCCAGACGCCGCATCTCCCGCGTCTGACCTGGACTTTTTCGCAGCCAAAGTCGATGCCGGTGCAACCAGCGCAATTACGCAGTATTTTTACAGCCCCTACGCCTACTACGACTTTCGAGAACGGTGCGCGGCGCGTGGAATCACCATACCGATTCATGTGGGAATCATGCCCATCACCAGCGTTGAAAGCATCGTCCGCTTCTCAGCCAAAGCCGGTGCTGACATTCCACGATGGATGCTCAAAAAACTGGAAAGCATTGCCGACGATGAAACAGCCATTCGTGATTTCGGCTGCGACGTCTGCATTCGTCTGTGCGAAGAGTTGCTCAAGGCTGGCGCCCCCGGTTTCCATCTGTACACGCTCAATCGCTGGGGTGCGAGCCGTCGCATCGCCGATGCTTTGAGTACTCTGTAGCACTTGCTTCGTCGATGCGAAACACGCGATTGTTCATTGGGCCTGACCGCTCACTGATCGCGGGTGACGAACTCGACTTGGGCGAAGAA
Organism: Klebsiella pneumoniae; assembly: GCA_945878745.1. Taxonomy (GTDB): domain Bacteria; phylum Pseudomonadota; class Gammaproteobacteria; order Pseudomonadales; family Azotimanducaceae; genus SYFY01. The sequence continues at coordinate 3,247 of CAMDVY010000305.1, forward strand.
CAATCACATCATCTTCTGCGTGTACTCCGACTCCAGAAGGATGACCCTGTTTGTGTGTTTGATGGATGCGGGGGCGAGTGGCGGACATTGCTTGCCAAAACAGGCAAGCGCACGTGTTCCGTACTCTTGCAGGAAAAGCTTCCCGACGTGCCGACGCCACTTCCCCTGGGTCTTGGATTGGCATTACTGAAGGGCGATGCCTTCGATCGAGCACTGCAAAAAGCTGTAGAACTGGGTGTTCAGTACATTGCCCTTCTCAGCACGGACCGAGCAAACGTGCACTGGGGAGAGGATCGTGAAGAACGTCGCCTCTCTCATATTCGCAAGATCGTGGTTTCAGCCTGCGAACAAAGTGGTACGCGTTTTTTGCCAACTCTGATCGGGCCAGTTCCACTCGAAGAACTGAAGCGCTCACACCTTGAGGTCTCTCAGATACTGATTGCGTTGCACCCCGGGGCGCCATCACTCCCTCTGACGCTGCCATTGATGCCGACGACCCTGTTGGTAGGCCCGGAAGGAGGTTGGTCAGAACGTGAGCTCAGCTGGTTCGAATCTCAAGGCATCACCCGACATGGATTGGGCAGCCAGGTAATGCGAGCCGAGACTGCGCCCATCGCAGCGCTGGCCGCGGTACGCCATGGCTGGGGTTGGGGTTGGGGCGCCTGAATCGTTACCGATTCTGCTTCTCAGATGACGGCGCTGACCTCGTCTTCGACATAACGAAGGTTTGGCACGACGACTGCCTCCGAACCTAATGTCAGGTGAGACAGTATCGCGGCAGAGGCCTGCCCATCCTCAACATCCCGAACTTCGTCTTCAGCCAGGTACAGGAGACGCGGCAACCCGGAACTTGCAATCGCGTAGAAGGACATACCTTCTCGTTTGGTCGTCCGGTGCATGACAACCAGCGCACGCCGATTCAAGCGCGCCTGGCCACTGTCGCTGGTCAGCAACTGGAAGTCGACGACAACCACAGTCTGACCCCGCCATCCAAGTGTACCAACGCACCATCGAGGCATACCGGGCACTGGTTTCACTCGGCGCCAGGGTAGGATTTCCGCGACGCAGTCATTTGGTACGAGCAGGCTCAACTCTTCCTGCGGCAGGACTACACAGGCCAGTTCCTCCTCTTCACGAACAGCCAGCTGGCGCATGACTTACCTCCTCTGCCCTAGTTCATCAATCGCGGCCAGCAGTTCGCTTTCCTGGAACGGCTTGCCAAGAAAGCGATCTATCCCTAATGAGAGGGCGTGTTCTTTGTGTTTGTTGCCCGTGCGTGAACTGATCATGATGATCGGTATTCGAGCGATTCTTGGATCGTGCCGCATCTGTCGGGCGACCTCGAAGCCATCCATTCGGGGCATCTCTATGTCGAGCAGCATGATGTC
>CAMDVY010000306.1 GCA_945878745.1 Klebsiella pneumoniae
GCTGGTGATGTCTTCGGCAATGGCTTCCGCCAGTTGGTTGTAATCGTCATTACCGGTGAAATTGGCAAACGGCAATACCGCGATCGACGGGCGAGCAGTATACAACTCAGGCGGTGACCAGGCCGGACCGCCGCGAACCGCCGTCTGACTTGACGCAACTTCCTTCTTCAGCAGGCTGATGATGGCCCGTCGATGGTCGAGCTTTCCCTGGGGATAGCAGGGAAAGGAGAATTCCTTTCCCGCGTAGCCTTCAATCGAAATGCAAATCGCCGGGGTCTGCGCCTGCTGAAGCACATCCCGAAGTTCTCTGGACAATGTCCAGTCGGCAATTCTTGAACTCAGATAAATGACAACCACATCGACATCTTTCAGCGTTCGCATGACCGACCAGTCGGAGTGGTGGCTTGGGCCGGACAACTCCACGAGTTCGATCTTCTCGTTGGCAAACCAGATCCGATCGTCGGCCAGCCAGGCCTGGGCCCTGGGATGGAAACAGCACGCCACCCTGCCCTGCCTCACCACCGGCGGTTGACGGCGATTGCGTGTCTCCGAGTAGCACCAGCGGCGGAAATCCCCGTCATCGAGTTCGATCTGCTGCGCAGACACCTTGAAAATTTCGAACAGGACGTCCCAACGCGCCTTTGGCAACCCGTACGAAGGATGCTCCGGATCCAGCGATTCTCGCTCGATGGCGTAGTTGGAATCCGTGTGCTTGAACCAGGCGTCCACGCCGTGAACCGAGATCGTCTGACCATGTCGGGTCATGAACTCAGAAAGACGGGCTCGGTTATTGACCTCGGGCGCCATACGGGCATCCAGTAGCGCCTGCAATTTGCGGGTCGTGAAAATGCCCTGTGTGCCGGCCATGGATTGCGTGTGGTCTGATACGTTGAGGAAATCGGATGTTAGTCAGTAGCCCCCTGCTTGTCATTGTCGATTCGGTAGAATCGAATCCGCTGACAGCGAGAACAGGCCACCGCAGCGTGACAACCACCTATGGATATGCAAAAAAAAGCACAGTAAAACCGTCAACCATGACTTAAACTTCCGCGCCCTTCCAACCCGCACAAGTACATGAACAGCAAGGAACTTTGGGAAAAGACCAGCCACGTAGTGCGCTTTGCAGGCGACTCAGGCGATGGCATTCAGTTACAAGGTGCTCAGTTCACCAACGCCTCTGCGTTGTCTGGCCACGACCTCGCCACCTTCCCGGACTTTCCGGCCGAGATTCGAGCGCCTGCCGGCACTCGTTTTGGCGTGTCCGCATTCCAGATTCAGTTTGGTGGCGATCGCATCACCACTCCGGGTGACGCTCCAGACGTGCTGGTTGCACTGAACCCTGCAGCACTTGTCGTCAATTTGTCTCGACTGACATCAGGCGCTCTGGTCATCGTCGACGAAAGCGCCTTCACCGAACAACGCTTGCGACGTGCTGACCTGAACAGCAATCCTCTTGAGGACGGCACACTGGCCGATTACCAGGTCTGTCGTGTCGATATCGCCCATCACACCCTGGAAGCGGTAAAGCCCTTTGGTCTCGGAACCAAGGACTCGCAGCGCTGCAAGAACTTCTGGGCGCTGGGTCTGATCCTGTGGATGTTCGATCAACCACGCGAACCCACTGCTGACTGGATTCGCAAACGTTTTGGCAAGGATGCGGCATTGGTGGCTGGCAATCTGGCCGCGCTCAACGCTGGACACGCCTATGGTGAGACTGCCGAACTCGGTGTTGTGCTTACCCAACACAACATCCCGCAAGCACCGCTCCTGGCCGTTGAATATCGGACCATCACAGGGGGTGAAGCCCTGGCGCTGGGACTGATCGCCGCCGGCGAGCTGGCCGACACCGAGATGATGTTCTGCTCTTACCCGATAACCCCCGCCTCCTCGATCCTGCACCACCTCGCAGGCATGGAGGATGCCGGCATGACCACCTTCCAGGCGGAAGACGAAATCGCCGCCATCTGCAGCGCCATCGGTGCTTCCTTCGCCGGCAAACTGGGCATTACATCGAGCTCTGGACCGGGGATAGCCCTCAAGACCGAAGCCCTGGGCCTTGCCGTCGCGGCCGAGTTACCACTGGTGGTGGTGAACTCCCAGCGCGCAGGTCCATCCACGGGAATGCCGACCAAAACCGAACAGAGCGATCTCTACCAGGCGGTGTACGGCCGCAACGCCGATACTCCGTTGCCGGTGATCGCTTCTCGTTCACCCGGCGATTGTTTTGATACCGCCATCGAAGCGGTTCGCATCGCGCTGCGACACATGACGCCTGTCATCCTATTGACCGACGGTTACATCGCCAACGCGTCCGAGCTGTGGCCGCTGCCAGACTTTGACAGCTATGCCTCCATCCCGACCGCTCGGCCCGACTCGGCCGCGCAGGGTCCAAAGCGTGTGTTTGCACGCAATCCGGTCACTGAGGCCCGTGTCTGGGCGGCACCCGGTGACAAGGACTATATCTATCGGGTCGGTGGGATCGAGAAGGACATCGACACCGGCAACATTTCCTATGAGTCGGACAACCATCAACTGATGACGGACATGCGCTCACGCAAGGTCGCGAGTGTCGCCGATTTTATTCCTGACCAGATCCTGGAACAAGGTAGCGAACACGGCCTCGCCGTCCTGGCCTGGGGCTCCACATATGGCGCTGTTTTCCAGGCGGTCAAAGAGGCACTGCGTGAAGGTTACGCGGTCGCCCAGATTCATTTGCGCTACATCAACCCGTTGCCAAAAAACCTCGGGGCGTTATTGGCCAAATACGATCGAGTGCTGGTTCCAGAATTGAACACCGGACAACTGGCAACGTTGCTACGCGACAAGCTGCTCCTTGATTGTGTACAGCTGAACCAGGTCAACGGACAACCGTTTGCAGTCGAGGACGTGAAACAAGCGATTTACGCGAACGCCGGTAAACGCATGAAGGAGGTCAGCAATGGCTGAGGTCAGTTCCAAGGACTACGCAAGTGACCAGGAAGTACGCTGGTGCCCTGGTTGTGGTGATTATTCGATTCTCAAAGCGGTGCATCGTGCGCTGGCTGATGCGGGTTCCGATCCGGTTAACACGGTCTTCGTATCCGGCATCGGCTGTTCGTCACGCCTGCCCTACTACGTCAATACCTATGGCTTCCATACCATTCATGGTCGGGCACCGGCTATCGCTACCGGCGTCAAACTGGCGAATCCCGAACTCGATGTCTGGGTGATCACTGGCGATGGCGACGGACTATCCATCGGTGGCAATCATCTGCTGCATGCGCTTCGTCGCAACGTGAATCTGAATATCCTGCTGTTCAACAATGAAATCTACGGTCTTACCAAGGGCCAGTATTCACCGACATCTCGACTCGGCACCCGCAGTCCGACCAGCCCGAAGGGTTCATTCGACCAACCCGTGACGCCCGGTGTTTTCGCTGTGGGCGCTGGGGCGACTTTCATCGCCAGGGCAGTCGACATCGATCAGAAGGGTTTGCCCGGCATACTCAATGCCGGTCGTGTGCATGAAGGTACTGCGTTCATCGAAATACTGCAGAACTGCATCGTATACAACGAAGACGTGTGGGAACTTGTCAGCAGCAAAAAGACTGCGGCCGACAGCACGGTACATTGCGTGCATGGGCAGCCGCTGCTGTTCGGCAAGGACCGCAAACGCGGCTTGCGATTGAACACGAAGTCACTGACGCTTGAAGTGGTCACCGTCGGCGAAGGCGGTATCACCGAGGCTGACATCCTCGTGCACGATGAAACCAACACCACCCTTGCGCATCTGCTGCTGTCAATGCCGGCACCGTTACCCATGGCGCTAGGCATTATTCACCGGCGACCTGGTGAGGCTTTCGATACGACCTTTCGCAATCGCAAACCTGAAGGTCGGCGTCAGCTGGTGAAGGATCTGTTGCGCTCGAGCAACGTCCTCGATCGACGTTGAGCGTGATCACGCTGCAGCCCAGCCAGCCAATATGAACATCCTGGATGGCGCGACGTGCTGAGCTACCAGCACGTCTATCACGCCGGCAATCATGCAGACGTGCTCAAGCATGTGGTGTTGTGTCATGTGCTTGATTACCTCAACCGCAAGCCCAAGCCATGGACATACCTCGATACCCATGCCGGTCGTGGATTCTATGATCTGACGAGTGTCGCAGCGCGCAAAACCGGGGACGCGGAAAGCGGTATCTATCGCCTGAAAAACGCACAGCGCATTCCACCCGGTCTGCAGCGATACATGGATATCGTCGATTCATCAGGAGACGGTTACCCGGGTTCACCAGCAATCGCTGCGGTATTTGCACGCGACGATGATCGACTCATTCTCTGCGAACGCCATCCCGCTGACTTTCGTCAATTGGACGAGGCCAGTGTGGTCTTTGGCCGACACGTCCGCTGCCTCGAAGGTGATGGGTACAACGCGGTGCGCGCCTGGCTGCCACCGCTATCCAGGCGTGGCGCAATCCTTATTGACCCATCGTATGAACTGGCCAGCGATTACACAGATGTGGTTGATGCTCTGAAAGCCGGATTGACACGATTTGCCACTGGCGTCTTCATGATCTGGTATCCACACCTGTCTGCAAATGATGGACGAGAGCTGGCAAGGCGCCTGCAGTCAGCGACGGATCGTCC
>CAMDVY010000307.1 GCA_945878745.1 Klebsiella pneumoniae
CATTCCGGATATAACTGCAACTATGGCGTCGAAGGAGGAACTGCTGTGTTACTTGAGCAAATCGTAACGGACAACATTGTAGCCGCAGCCACAGTAATCAACTGTCTCGCATTCATCGGCTCAATCTGGTTTGTTTACGGTCAGTTAAAGCACGCTCGACGCCAACTTGAGCAAGCGCGCGAAGCGCTTGAACAAGCTCGTTTATCTACAATGGCCAGCGCGTTCGCAAAGGCAGTAGACATCATTCAAGATGAACTGAAGCGAACTGATCGAGGAACGATCTTTTCAATTCAGGACAAGAAGTACAGCGATTGGACTGAAGTCGAGCGAGAAGCTGGCGAGCGCGTCTGTCATAGCTATGATCAAGTCGGAATCATGATCCGCGCAGGCATGTTCCCCAAAGAGCTAATTGTTGATAGCTGGGGATATTCGCTACGCCGGATCTGGCCAATCCTCAAGCCGCTGGTAATCGACTATCGGACAAAAAAGGATTCCGACGAATTTTGGGACGACTTTCAATGGCTCGCGGAAGAAGCGCAGGCCTTTGCCGTCGAGCGGAAGAAGCGCGCAGCGCAAGTGCGGGCTAACAAATAAGGATAGGTCGCGCGCAGCCGCGACCTATCCCGGGTTGGACAAGCCCGGGGAAGTGTTCAAACTAGGGTAAGTGTCCGCATTGAGCGACTTGTGATGTTCGAGCTACGGGCCGGTAGCTGTATTCCCCGTGCGGTTACAGTTGGCGATCACGGGCCTGACAAACAAGGAGAGGTCGCGCGCAGCAGCGATGACATCCCGTGTGGGACATACCCGGGGAAGGTATCGGGTGCTCAGGTAAAGATCCGTGTTGAGCGGCTTGTGAGAATGGCGCTATTGGGCCGTCGACCTATTCGAAGCGAACTAGATCAAGATCCCGGGGGATCGGGTGAAGCAATGTGTACGTGTCAGGCGCCTGTTCCTCCCTTCGATATAAGCAGCAGTCAAGGCTATGATTGATGAACATTGCATCGCTCAATTCAGCAATCGCCCCAAAGCAGCAAAACACCGACTCCTCAGCGCCCTGACTTGCTCAGTATCCGGTTTCCCACCAATTCCACACCACCGCTTGAGTAACACCTCAGGCGCCGGCAGCGCAGAGCGTTTGTTCATCAACTCAATCTGCAGGGCCATGCGCCGAGCGCGGTCTTCAGCAGGCGTTTCAGCCTCCGCACAGATTTCCGCCAACACCGTGATATCCACCAACTCCGCTTCCACCGCGCTTGAGAACGGCTTTCGACCAGCAAAAATCGGGTCCGATTGCGCCGGGTCGTCTGAAGGCTCCCGATCCAACAACTCATCCAACTGCTGAATGTTGATCAACCGCTGATCCTTTCGCTGCTTCGCGATGCGGGCGATCATCTCTTCACCCTGACGCAGCAGCCGACGATGTTCGTCCGTGGCGGTGCGGCCATCACGGCCAAGATCGCCCAGCGCTGCAAAACGATTGCTCGCATCGCGCAGCACTGCCGGGCTTGCGTTGTCGCTGGTGAACGCTGCGATCTGTGCTGCAAGCGCTTCATTCTCGGCGTTCGCCTGGGTCAGCAACGTGTTCTGTGAGGCACGAAAGGCATCAACCGCAGCGCTGCGATCCGCAAACACGGCATCACACACTTCCCTGAAGTCACGCCACAGTTTCTGTTCGAGATGGCGCAAGCCGGTGCCGATGTTCTTCCAGTCCTGCTGCATGCCTTTGACGGCGTCCACCTGTGCGTCGATGGCAGCGCTTTCGCGCATCGATTTCAGTTGATCGATCAGGGTTTGTTTGCGATCGCTGTTCGTTGCGTAGTGCTGGTGAATGGTGTCGTGCAGCTTCTGCTGCAAGCCTTCGAACTCATTGATCAGTGGTTTGTGATCGCCACGTGGAACAGGGAAGCTCGCATGCCATTCTTCCCTGGCCTTGTGCAGTATGGATTCGGCGGCCTTGAAATCGGCCTGTTGCCAATCGGTGCTTGCGAGGTACTGGCCCAGCATGCCGATCAGTTCGTGTCGTCGTGCAAGGTTTTCCTGTCGCAGACGATCCTGCTCGGCGAAATACTTGCGGCAGGGTTCGAAGGCCTGATCCGCGACGGTCTCGAATTCTGATCGCAGATCGTGTTCGTGCCGGTTGGCTGGAGGGCCCAGCGCATTCCAGTCCGCGCGTATTCGTTTGATTCGGACGGCGAGTTCTTCGGGCTCATCGTTGCTGGTCAGCAATGCGCGCATCTGTTCGAGCAGAGATTCCCGCTTGGGTGATGTGGCAAACGTCTGCCAGTCCTTCAGTTCACGCACACGATGTTGCAGTGCATCGATCTGTGCGCGTTCGTCTTCGGAGCGAGGGAATGCGATCAGTGTGGTGCGTCGACGGGTTTCCGCCAGCAAGCCATTGGCCTGCCGCGATTGACCTTCGTCGATCAGCTTCCCGAGTTCCTTGATGGTGTGCCTCACTGCCTGCAGAAGTGTGGTCTCCTGATCACGCAGCAGCTGGCGCGCGGCTTCAACCTGTTCACGTTTCAGGCGTGCTTCGGTCAATGCGGGTGGTTGTGGCAGAACGTCCGGCCAGGCTAGGTCCCGTTCCTCACGCGCATGACGAGCGAGTGTTCGATCGAGGCCATCGAGTTGTCGCCAGAAATCCTGGGTGCCAGAGGCTGGAATCTCTGTCGGCAGCTCGGGCAGATCAGGCCAGCTCACGGTGTTCATCCGTGTCACGGCGGCCATCAGCTGGGCATAACGACTTTCGTGTCCGGCTTTGGCTTTTTGTTCATCCTCACTGGGCGTTGCGAGACCCGCGAATTCCTGCCAGCCGGTTTGCAGCGTTTGCAGCGCCTGTTCTGCAGCGGTGGTATCCGACGTGCCCGAGAGCAGTGTTTCAGGTGCAGGCAAGGCCGCCAGCAGTTCAGTGAAGGGGCTGGCGGTGGGTGGTGCCAGATCCAGGCCGGTGAAGCAGTCCGCGGTAATGGTGGTCTGGCGAGTGGCGCCCAGCGTGGCGGCTTGCGTCACGGTGTCTGTTTCGCGCTCGATCAACCCGAGCAGTTCCTGCTGCAGCAGCACCAGTTGGCGTCTTCGCGTTTCGCGCGCTGCAGGTGACGGCGCGTCGTAACGCACCAGGCTGCGCACGGCATCGGCGATGGTGCGGCTGCGCTCCTGCGTCTGGGTGAGCGTGGCATCGAACGCGCGAATGGCGTCCATGCGCTCGCGCGCGTGCCGGTTCAGTGTCTTGTCGTGGCCGCGGGACAATCGTTCGATCTGGCTGTAGGACTCTTCCGTGTTCAGACGCGGATGCTGCAGCAGTTGTTCGCGCAGGTCACCGCGGGCCTTCATGATGAGGTCCACCAGTTGCTCAGGCGAGTCGAACAGGCTGAGCAACGCGGTTCGTTCTTCGGCGGATTCGGTGATCAACAGCCGGGCGCGTGCCACTTCCGGGTGCTTCTGACACAGCGCCAGGGTTGGCTGTCGATGGTTGACGATGTAGCCCGTGGTTTCACGGGCCACCGGATCGCCGGCGGCCAGCAAGGGCAGCAGCAGGTCGATGCTCTGGATATGTGGCAACAGTGCCTTGCGGACGTCGGCCGCAGGTTCGGTTTGCAGCAGTGCAGCCAGACGTGTCTGCAGCGGAGCGGCCTTGTCAGGCGTCAATTCGCCGAGAAACTTCAGGCGGACCTGGGCGTCTTTATTGTCGAGTGCTTTCGACCGGTCAAACCATCGAGACAACATGATCGTATTCCGGTCGAGCTTCTATCAAAGGATTCAGCGTTGTGGTTTCTGGTAAAGCCGGTTCTACAAGGCGTTGTGCGAACCGTCGCAGAGCGGGCTCTTTGCGGAGGCTTTGCAGCCGCAGAAGTAGACCGTCTTGTTAGCTGCCGCTTCGAAGGTTACCGGCGTGAACTCGGTGCCCTGGTGGGAACCATCGCAGAATGGCTGCTTCGCGCTCTTGCCGCATGCGCACCACCAGTATTTTTTGCCGGCAGTGACTTCCACGGGGTAGGGCGCTTTCTGTGCGATTTCTGGCTTGGCCATGTGAGTTTCCTTGTTGCTTTGTTTCGTCTTTGTTTTTACTGGGGGATCGGCTCAGAAGAAGCGGCGTTCATCCCACCATGGGAAAAACGACGGCATATCCGTTGACACCTTGCCCGGGAACTTGGCGGGGCGCTTTTCGAGGAAAGACTCCACACCTTCTTTTGAATCCGGTGAGCGGCCCAGATGATAGATGCCGCGTGAATCCACCTTGTGTGCTTCCATCGGGTGGTCGGCACCGAGCATGCGCCACATCATGTGTCGGATCATCGTTACCGAAACGGCGGAGGTGTTGTCGGCGATTTCGCGGGCGATGGTATTGGCGACCCCTAACAGATCTTCCTTGGCATGGATGCTGCGGATCAAGCCGCCACGCAGGGCTTCTTCGGCGTTGAAGACGCGGCCGGAGTAACACCATTCCAGTGCCTGGCTGATACCGACGACACGTGGCAGAAAGTAGCTGGAGCAGGCTTCCGGCACGATGCCGCGGCGGGCGAACACGAACCCGAACTTGGCGTTGTCGGACGCAATGCGGATGTCCATCGGCAGTTGCATGGTTACGCCAACACCCACGGCTGCGCCATTGAC
>CAMDVY010000308.1 GCA_945878745.1 Klebsiella pneumoniae
CACGATCAATCGCTGCGGCTTGCGAACCATGGTTACAACATGGATGAGATTGCCGAGCAGCTTCGACTACCAGGCGAACTGGCGCGGGACTTCTCCAGCCGCGGTTATTACGGCACGCTAAACCATGCGGCGAAGGCAGTGTACGTGAAATATCTCGGGCACTTTGATGGCAACCCCGCTCATCTTGAGCCTTATCCGCCCATGGCATCCGCTCGACGCTATGTGGAATTCATGGGCGGGGCAGATGCCATCGTGACCAAGGCTGGCAGGAGTTTTGCGGAAGGTGACTACCGATGGGTGGCACAGGTCTTGAACCACGTGGTGATGGCAGAGCCCGAACATGTTGCTGCGCGGTCAATGCTGGCGGATGCCTATGAGCAGCTTGGTTATCAGGCCGAATCGGCGCCGTGGCGAAATTTTTATCTGTGTGGCGCGATGGAGCTGCGGGAGGGGATGCCCGCAGGATCTCTGAATCGTCCCGCATCGGGTGTCGCTGACAGCATGCCGCTTGAGGACGTATTCAAGATGGTGGCCATCCGGATCAACGCCGGCAAGGCCGACGGCATTCGGCTCAAGCTCGCGATTGAGTTCAGTGATGTACCAGAAGCATGGCTGCTGAAAGTAGGGCGCGGCGTATTCCATGCGCATGCCGGACGCACGGTTCCCGGGGAGGTGCCTGTGCTGCGAACAGACAGCCGGACGTTGAAGCGTGTGCTGCTCGGTCTCGAACCTATGTCGAGCATGGCTTCTTGTGAAACTGCAAAGACAATATTGGCGCAGTTGCTGGCTCTGCTTGATGACTTTAATCGTCGTTTTCCGCTCGTTACGCCGCGAACATGAACTCTGCAACCAGGCAGCGATTCTACGATGCCGCTACCTTCCCACTTAACCGTGTCGTTCGGCGCTCAATGGCGCCACGCAATCGCGCCTGCCTCACGGGTGTGAGCGGGTACGACCAGATGAGCTTCAGCGCCAGACCATAGAACACGATCGGCCCGAGGCAGTACACCAGGCGCAGTGCAAGCACACCGGCTTCCGTGCTCGCCGCGATGCCACCTGAGGCATCGAAGCCCAGGCGCCCGACCACGTTCAGCGAGATGCCGGTGCCTAGCGCGATGGCAATTTTTTCCGAAAAGCCGAGAAAGGCAAAGTAGGTGCCGGTTCTTTGGGTGCCGGAGCGGGCGGTATCCACGTCCACCACGTCGGCCAGCATGGCGATTGGCAGGAACTGCAATCCGCCAAAGCAGAATCCCTTGACGATGAACAACAGAAAGAACGGTAGATAGTCGCCATAACTCAGAAACAGATTTGCTCCACTGACCGCAGCTACCGTAATGAGAGTGCACATGAACGCGCGGTGTTTGCCAATGCGGCGCCCGAGCGAGAGCCAGAAGGGAATGGCCGCCAGCGCAGCGATGAAGTAGAAAAAGTAGGCGGCTCCGATGGTGGGAATTCCAACGATGTCACGTATGAAGAACAGAGAAACCGCATTGCGGAATGATTCACCAAAGTGCACCAGGATCACGATCAGGAGCACCCGCATCATGGGGCCGTTTTTCATGATCAGCCGGAGTCCTTCACGCAGCGACGGTGTCTTGACGTTGCTGCCGGCGATCTTCGGTTCAGCAACGAAGCTGATCACGATCAACATGGCGATGGGCAGGAGCAACAGGATGGTCCACGCGAGACCAGCCAGCACTGGCCCGGTCAATGCGGCCCGACTGACCGGCTTCTTGTCTGAGAAATCGCCGGAAAAAGCGCCGACGGCATCTCGCCACAAGGTGCCAAACACGTCACCGACGGCCGCGCCATCGGCCCTGATTTCCACGATCATCGGTATAGCGGCTGCCAGCATCAGACCGAGCAGAACGCAAATCTCCCGTGCGGCAGTCACTCTGCTGCGTTGATGGTAGTCCGTGGAGAGTTCAGCGCCCCACGCCCGATGCGGTATGGCGATCATGGTACTGCCGAGGAAAAACACCGTTAGCCAGATCAGTAAGTAGGTTACTCCCACGCCTTTTTCCGGCATGAACAGGAAATAGACCCCAAGCATCATGAATAGAGTGCCGAGAAACACCCATGGTTTGCGACGGCCAAACGGTGTTCGCCAGCGGTCAGAGATCTCGCCCATGATTGGATCGGTGATGACGTCACCGAAGCGGGCAATCATGAGTATTGTCCCCACGGCTGCAAGACTGATGCCGAGGCCACCGGAGTAGTGGGCCGGTATCCAAATCGACAAAGGATAGCCAATGACCGCCAGGGGCAACCCCAACAAGCCGTGCGTATAGATCGTCCGGTTGGTAACCGCTTGGCTCACCTGTCGCTCCCCCGAAATGGCAAGAGCTCAAGGTTACCTCATCGAGGTGGTCCGTCTAATCGGTATTTCCGTTTGGCGTTGTGTGTCACTTCATCGCGCCGGAACTCAGAGAAGAGTCTTGGGCACAAAGAAGAAGTCTCCCACCTCGTGGCCTGCGGCCTTGATGGTCTTGAAGTCTGGTTTCTGCTCGAAGTCCATTTTGGCGGCTGCAGTTTCCACTCGTGATTTGACGCGTAGATACAGATCGGGAGCCGCCATCAACCCTGCGTTGTTTTCCAGCTCGTCCAGGAACGCTCGCGCAAATACTGAGTGGCCGCTACCACCACCATCCAGAACCGGCCGGTCGCCGCCGGAGGCGAGCAGCAATCGGGACCGCTTGGCGAGTTTGAAAGCAAGGAAGTCACTGTTGTCATACGTCGGTGCACCGTCTCCCATGAGCAGGAACGAAGGCTCCCCGGACAGCAGGCCCGCGTAGCAGGAGTCTGACACCACGAGTACACGTTTGGCCTTCAGGCGCGACAAGTGACCGGACACAAACTCGTTCGATACCCAGAAGGTGTCGCGTGGGGCCGGATTGGCGTTGCTGGGTAACCAGTAGCCAACTTCCTTGTTGCCGGTAGTGAGACGATTGCCATGTCCTGCGTAAAACAGCAGCAGGTTGTCGTTTTCTCCTACCACGTCGTACAGATCGTTGATGGCTTCCATCAGGGCTACGTTGTCACTGTCCTCAATGGTGAACACGGTGAACCCGTAGCGCTCTTCGAGAATCTGCTTGGCGCGCTTGACATCATTGAGCGGTGTTTCGAGGCTCTCGATGGCGTCGTAGTTCTGATTGCCGATGAGCAGTGCGAAGTACCGCCCTAGTTTGAGGTTCTGGTAGCTCTTTTCCGCCACGGCGGAAGCGGACTCAGACTGGCCGGCCATCACCGACGCGAGAGGCTGTCGGGTCTTGGGCTTGCCGTCTGATGGTGGTTTCGGCGGCAGTGCAGCCAGTTCAGTGGTGCTGGCCTGTTTCTGTGTCTCGAGCTGATCAATCAGCGATTGCAGAGTCGTCGCCTGGGTACGAGCGGCTTGCGCGGCCGCAGACTGATCCTGACTGGCCTTTTGCAGCTGTTGCTGCATTGCCTCCACCTGCGTCCGCAGCGCATTGATCTGCACTTCCTTCTCGGCAATGGACTGGTCAAGCGCTGCGCGGAGCTTGTCCTGCTCACGCTCTGCAGCGGAGCTGAACATGATGTCGTCGGCAGCGACACCCCACGCTTGCCGATACCAGTTCAGCGCTTCCAGCTTGTTCTGTGGTACGCCCTGGCCGGTTTCGTACAGGGTGCCTAAATTGAACTGTGCACGTGTGTTGCCTTGTGCGGCAGCCTTTCGATACCAGATCAGTGCGGCTTCGTAGTTCGGTTCGGTGCCAAGCCCCTTCTCGAATATTTCCCCGATGTTGGTCTGTGCTTCTGCATCGCCACCTTCCGCGGCTTCCATCCACACTTTCAGTGCGGTCTTGTAGTCGGATCGGTCAAAGGCGACGTATTCACCACCGCGAATTTCGCAATCAGAGGCGGTAGTTTTTGTTGGACGTCGCGCAGACAGAAACGTCCGGCGGCCAAGTTGCCGCACTTGCCCGGGCAGCAGGCAATCCACGATCTGCAGTTTGGCAATGCGGTCCGCGGGCTTCTCCGTTGTTGTGCCTGCCAACGACAGCGGCACAGCCAGGAGAACAGACGCCAGCAGGGTGGATACTCTGGTGGCTTTGCTGATCATGATGCAGATTCCAGTTGTTGACGCAGATCCTTGAGCGCGGTGTGCGCGCCGAGGTAACCATCCGTGGCCATGACGTTCTCCAGCTTGCTCAACAGCGCATCTCTGCCACTCCCTTGTTCGATGGCACTCTTGACCAATACGGTCAGCAAATCGATCAGTCGACGAGTGACTTCAGGGTTGCGAGGATGCAGTGCGTACGCTTGTTCGTAGGACGCGAGCGCACCTGCGTAGTCGGCAAACTTGCGCGACATGTCTCCGTCTGCGAGCCTTTGGGTGACCAAGGACTGCGTACTTGCAGGCAATGCGGAGAACGTAACATCTGGCGCTACCCGTTCGTGCTCCTCCATCTGGACATAGCTGAAGTAACCGCCCAGCGCTAACGCCAATACCGCGGCAGCGCTGATGGCCAGTATGGCACTCTTGCTGCCTTCGAATACACGCCGGAATTCCTGTGCATGGCCAATCCGGTGATTTCGTTCAAACGCCAAACCGTCACGGATTGCGTT
>CAMDVY010000309.1 GCA_945878745.1 Klebsiella pneumoniae
TCATCGAAGATAGCGATCAGGAGATCGCTCCTACTGATCATCTGCCGAGACGAAACCACGCGTATCCATTGTTCGCCTCCAGCTCGCAACGCTCGCGATACCGAGGAAATCCACCCACATACGGCATGAAGATGCGCGGCTTACCTGGCACGTTGGCGCCCAGATACCACGAATTGCAGGTTGGTGCCGTGAACATGGTGCCTTCCGCCACCTCATTTACGTGCGTGATCCATGCGTGTTCCGATTCAGGCAGTGGTTCGATGGTGTGTTGCCCTGTGGTACGCAGGTGTGTGATGCAGTCACCGATCCAGTTCACGTGCTGCTCGATGGCCACCAGCATGTTGCACAGCACCGATGGACTACCGGGACCAGTGACGGTGAAGAGGTTCGGAAAACCAGCCATCTGCAGACCGAGGTACGCAACCGGGCCATCCGCCCACTTCTGCGCCAGGGGCAGACCTTCCCGGCCACGAATGTTGGCTTTCAGCAGTGCGCCGGTCATGGCGTCGAAGCCGGTCGCATAGATCAGCACGTCAAGATCGTGATGCGCGGAAGCTGTCTGGATTCCGTGCTCGGTAATCGTGTCGATGGGTGACTCGATGAGATCAACCAGTGACACGTTGTCGCGATTGAAGCTCTCGTAATAGTCGCGATCAAGCACCTGTCGCTTGCAGCCGAGGCCATAGGTTTTGGGTAACAGTCGCTCGGCTGTCTGTGGATCGCGAATCATGCGGCGCACCGTGTCACGGTAGAGTTCGTTGGCCAGCTCGTTAGCATCAGGATCGGTGTTGACGTCACGAAAGCTGAGCAACGCACTTAAGCCTTGTCGTTGCAGGATCTCTTCCCGCTGTTCTGGCGTGAGGTCCAGCAGACGGGTTGGCGTTCGTTGACCGTTGTCGTTGCGAACGACACTCCTTTGCGGACGAAAATTCGACACACCGCCGGTGTTGTGCTGCTGCATCTCGCGGATGTCGCGATAGTGATCGCGAAACTCCTGCTGAACCGCAGATCGCATCCGTTTGCGATTGGCCGGCATGGTGTAGACAGGCGTGCGCTGGAAGACGGTGAGGTGTCCGGCCATCCGTGCCAGTTCCGGTATCGCTTGCACACCCGACGAGCCCGTGCCAATGATTCCGACCCGCTTGTTGGTCAGATCGACAGGCTCCCTGGGCCAGTTGCCGGTGTGATAGACCTCGCCACGAAAGCGCTCACCACCGGTGATCTCTGGCTTGATCGGCACGGACAGACAGCCCGTCGCCATCACGCAGAAGGGCGCCTCGAAAGGTTTGTTGGCCTCGCTGGTCAGACGCCACCGCTGCGTGTCCTCTATCCATTCGACGGACTTGACGCGGGTGTTGAACTGCATGTTGCGACGCAGATCAAAACGATCAGCCACGTGATTGGCGTAACGCAGGATGTCGTCCTGGGCTGAAAAAACTTCAGGCCAATCCCATTCCTGTTCCAGTTCCGGAGAAAAACCATAGGAATATTCGAGGCTTGGCACGTCGCAGCGCGCGCCGGGGTATCGATTCCAGTACCAGGTGCCCCCTACATCGGAGCCGGCTTCGAGTACCTGCACCGACAGGCCGAGGTTACGGAACCGGTGCACGGCATACATGCCGGCGAAACCGGCGCCCACCACCAGTACGTCGATCTGCTGTGTCATCGGGTTCACCCCAGGTTGATTCGAGTAACGCGGGTTAGAGGGTAGGCGAGCGACCGGGGACTTTCAAATTGGATGACCGCTGTGCTCGATGGTCTGCCCATTTTTTCCAGCCTCGAAATTCCGATCTACACTTTCACAAGCAGGAAGAGGCGCCACTGGGGTTGAGGTGCGCTCACCCGGAGCAACAATTGTGGAGACAGGGCACATGACTAGATTTGTAAGTGGAGAGTTTGGCATGGCGTCAGCGCCGGAAGAGCCTGAACACCGTCGCCTGCATCTGGAACTGGAGCGTGACATCCTACGGATCAACCGCGAACGGATCGGTGCAGTGACCGGTACGATCGGCAGGGACAATTTCTCCAACGTGGCCAAGATGGTGGCGTGCCTGCGCGCGCGATATCTCGAGACCGTGCTGCAACTGGGCGACAAGTGCCACAGCGAGTGTATTCCCACTGAATCGGCGCTTGAACTGAAACGCCTGCGCCAAGCCTATAGCGAAGCCATCGAAGGCTTTTCAGCGCTGGAACATGCGTTGCAGCGCGGTTACCTCACCCTCGAGGAGTAGTTCTCGAGGGACCTTGAGATTCACAATCTCTCAGCGGTAAGTCGCAAGTCTGTGATCAACACGATACACGGAGCTCCCTGCTTCACGTTTCGGCGACGACAAACAACAGCGCACCTCGTGGTAGGAGCGGTACGGAAAAGTCCCTACACTCGTTCTCCATAATGTCGTTTCGATCATGGAGAAAATCGAATGGAGTGGCGAGTTCGGCTTGGCAAAAAACTCGTTTCGCTTGAACAGGCGATGTCGCACGTGCAATCCGGCCATGTGGTGAACGTTGCGCCTTACAGCTGCACGCCAATGACCCTCTGTGAAGGGCTCAAGGCGCATGCGTTGGCCAAAGGTCTTCGTGACATCCGCATTGAACATCTCGCTGCGTTTGTGTCGTGGACAGAGCCGCAGTTCAAGGGGGTGTTCCGCCTCTTCGACAATTACGCAACACCTCCGAACCGCGCCGCTGCACACAGTGGTGGCATGGACTATCTGCCGATTGGATTGTGGCGCAGTCACGAGCTGCCAGCCGGCCTGACCGCGCATCCCGACGTGTTCCTGGTGCCGGTGTCACCACCGGATGCCAAGGGATTCTGCAGTTTTGGTCCGGGGGTCTGGATGTCGCAGACCGCAGTGCGACAGTCGAAATTCGTGATCGCGGAGATTCAGGAAGATTTCATCCGCACGGGCGGAGAAAACTTCGTTCATGTTGATCAGATCGATCTGTTTGTCGAAGGACGCCCAGCCGTCGGCGGCGCTGCAGCGCCCGGGCCGAGTGCGGAAGAAGTCAGTCAGGTCGAAACCATCTGCACGCTGGTTGCCGCGGAACTCGTCAACGCTGGCGACACGCTGCAAATGGGTGTCGGCACAGTGTCGGCATCACTCGGCAATTTCCTGGATTTTCGCAATGACCTCGGCGTGCAGACCGAGCTGATTACGGGTGGAATCGCCGATCTGGTTGCACGCGGTGTCATCACCGGTCAACGCAAGAGCATTCATCGTGGCAAGGTGGTCGGCAGTGCCATCACTGCAATGCCTCGCGAAGAATTGCTGATGATTCACGACAACCCTGTCTTTGAACTTTATGACTTCGGTTACACCGATGATCTGCGCCGGCTGATTCAGCTCGATCCCTTTGTGGCAGTGAACAATGCCCTGATCGTCGATCTCACCGGTCAGGTGGCTGCCGAGTCATTTGACCATCGCCCATTCACGGGTGTTGGCGGGCAGACAGTGTTCATGCTCGCGGGTGCGTACTCGCCCAATGGCAAGTCTGTCTCGGTGCTCCCGTCCAGCTCGTTACCATCGACGGGAGGACCACGAGTGACGCGCATCGTGCCGGCGCTACCGTCTGGTACTCCCGTCACTGTGCCGCGCACTTACGTGGACTTCGTTGTTACCGAATTCGGTATCGCGGAACTACGCGGCAGAAGTGTGCCGCAGCGCGTGCGCGCCCTTTGCGAGATCGCGCATCCGGACTTCCGGGACATGCTGCGCGATGAAGCCAGGCGGTTGTACGGCGTGTCGTGACGCACAACGATCTGCATGCTTTGCTCGATGGGCTGAGGTTCGCAACAGGAAAAAGCTGATCCAGTCAGGAGCCAAACCACGTGACTGGTCGCCTCAATGAAATCGCCCCGACCATCGAGCCCGGACTATTCATGAGAGTTCTGCTGCGGCTGCCGATATACGCAAAAACACAGGGCGTGCTCCTTCCAGGTGCTCGACGTACTTCCAGTACGCCTGCGCGCCTTACAGTCCGCGCCACCTAAGTCTTTTTGTGCATCTCGTCACCCTCGCGACGAATCTTCATGAATAGTCCGGGCTAGAAGCGTCCCCGTTTCGACGCAACAGAAGCCAGCAGTCAGAGTCTGCCGATCATCCTGCAGGCCTGGATACCTGGCAGGAACAGGTACTCGCCGCCTTCGGTGGTGACGAAGTTTGGCAACCGGCTGCAGATCGTTGTTCGACGATCGAGGTATCCCGGGGCGATGAACTGACCGTCACCACCATTCGAACCAATGAGCGGATCCCGGTCGAGCCCCTGATTCAGGTCGTTACCGTTGTTGATCCACTGCTGCTGCAGGAACTCGAACTGGCGTTCTATGCTGGCACAGAGAGCGATGAACATCAGGCCCTGGCCACTGTCGCCATTGATCTCGTGTTCACTGCGGTCGCGGGGCACGGCAGCCCCATAGGTAACGGCTTGCCGCAGGATGCGGTGACGGTTGACGAGTAGTGTGTCTTCACCCATGGAATTGCGCGGGTTGGCGCGTCGCGCGTGAGATGCCAGTGGGCAAAGGTGGCCATGTGGGTCGTCCTGATATGTGAAGTCATTGAGGTCTCCGGTGCCGGCAAGCGG
>CAMDVY010000310.1 GCA_945878745.1 Klebsiella pneumoniae
AGGCAGCGAAAACGATTCGACCCTACGGAACCACTTCGCTATCAGGTTGTCTTGGTGCGATTGATGAAATCCTGGTTACAAATCGCTTGCATCGGGTATCGTCTGACGACACCTACGAACTGGTGATCGACTTTGACAAGGGTGATTGATCGGCACAGGCGAACTGGCTGCGAGCAGCGAACTCGAAACACCGTGTGGTACAGGGTAGCCAACCTGATCAAGGCCGTAAGCGTGTCCTTCGTTCCTGCTATGGCAATCGCGTGTTGTCTGGTGTTCCACTCCGCTGTTGCCGCCGAAGTGACCCCACTCGAGTTCGCTGGCCGCACCGTCAAAGAAGTACTGGCACACTACGAAAACAAGGGCGAATCCTTCGTCTATAGCAGCGACGTACTCTCACCCACCGCCCGTTTTCCGGCAGAGCCTCCGCCGGGAACAGAAATCGAACGCCTGACATCGGCGCTGCAGTCACTGAACGTTGCGCTACAACCTGCTGCGAACGTCCTTGCCGGCTCTCCCCGTCGATGGTTGATTGTCCCTGCGATGCCCAGGATCGCGCCTGTCCTCGATCAGATTTCTGGTCGCATCATCGATGCCACGGAGGGTCGATCACTCGCGAACGCAGTGATCCGTTGTGGCAACGTACGAAGCGTCAGTGACCAACAGGGTCGATTCACGTTACCAAGAGCGTCGTGCAAGGATCGGATGACCATCAGTGCAAACAATTTTGAACCGACTCAGTACCCGCTGCTGAGTTCGTCTGAACGTTTGACGATAGAACTTCGACCAATCAATCGGATCGAAGAAGTGGTTGTAGTCGCCAGTCGTTATGCGATCGGTCATGAAGCAAGCCGCCACGAAACGCTTGACGCGTGGCGACTGGTCAACACACCCGAGCTGGGTGATGACGCCATTCGCATCGCCAACCAACTGCCTGGAGCGGCGTCGATAGGTCTTTCAGCTCGACCGCAATTCCGGGGCGGAGCGACGGACGAGACGCTGGTGGTGTTCAATCACATCGAATTGCTTGATCCCTATCATTTGAAGGACTTCGAGAGCATCTTTTCAAGTGTCAACCCTGCACTCATTCGCAGCATCGATGTTTACACCGGGGGTTTCCCATCCCGTTATGGCGATCGGCTGAGTGGTGTGCTCGATATCGCGACCAACAGTGAATTCGAGGGATTTGGCGGGGAGGTATCACTTGGCCTGCTGAGTGTTGGCGCAAAGGTACACAGCGCTCCCAATACGGAAAACTATCGTTGGGTAGCTGCGGCGCGACGCGGCACGCTGGACGTTGTTTCCAAAAAGCTCAGAGACACGTTTGGCAAACCTTCCTACAGCGACGCCTATGCGCAGTTCGTCTGGTCACCGACCGACACCCAGGATGTCGACATCGGCATGCTGTGGTTTGGCGATAGTCTTGAAGTCGACATGGTCGATGCACTCGGCGAAGGCGAGCGCGCAAAATCGCGCTACAAAAATCTGTATGCCTGGCTTCAGTGGATCGTGAGGGATAGCCACGGCTGGTCCCATCGAACGACGCTGTCGACCGTGCGTATCGATCAGCGCCGCTTCGGCATGGAACTCGATCCTGACGCCGACGAGTTCTTCGGTTCAGTGAACGATCACCGTGAATTTCGCATCGTGCAGCTCGCCCACAGCTCGACCAAAACTCTGAACGATACATGGAAACTCGACCTCGGCGCCCGGCTGCACATCCAGCGAGGACGGTACGACTATCGCTCTTCCGTCGAACGAGGTGATCTTGCGGAATTGTTCGGGGTGGAATCTGAATTTCAGCGGAATATTCAGGTTAAATCGAACGGGCCCGTCGGAGGTGCCTTTGCTGCTGTTCGCGGAGTGCTGAATCCCAGGTTGTTCTTCGAAGCAGGCGTTCGCTGGGACTTCCAGAATTTCGCCAGCGGCAGCGCTGGAGACCAACAAGTCAGCCCACGCGCCAGTCTGCGTTACGATCTGACCGACAGAACCTCCATCCGGACTTCTTTCGGGAGGTTCAGCCAATCTGAAGGCATCCATGAGTTGCAGGTCGCCGATGGCTACAACCGCTATCAGCGTCCGCAAATAGCAGACCACTTTGTGGTCGGGCTCGATCACTCACTCTCGGACTCGACCAGCTTTCGGATCGAAGCATTCAACAAGAAGATCAGACACAGAAAGCGTCGGTTCGAAAATCTCTTCGATCAGCTTTCCATCATTCCCGAACTCGGTCCTGACCGATATGAAATCGTTGCGGGCTCAGCAAGTGCCAAAGGTATCGAAGCAGGGGTGACCTTCCGACCTGACGACAACACCGAGCTTTGGGTCAGCTACAGCCTGGCAGATGCGCGCGATCGCGTCCGTGGACGCTGGCAACCGCGTAAATGGGACCAGAGACATACTTTCCGTGCAGGTTGGGTACTGGACCGACAACCATGGTCGATCGGCGCAACCGTTGCATGGCATTCCGGCTGGCGCACGACCGCACTACCCGACATCGTCTACCTGGATGACGAGGGTGATCTGCCGGTGCTTCCTCTGGCTATCAACAACCGCAGGATGCCGAATTACTTCAGTGTCGACGCCAGAATCTCGCGAACATGGCGTTGGTCGCACGAATCACTGGAGTTGTTTGCAGAGCTGATCAACATCACCGACCGTCGCAACATTGGCGCGAGCGGCTACGAACTTGAGACAGACGAAGAAGCCGGGTCCGCGTTGCTGGTGAGGGAGAAGGACCCGCTGATCCCCTTCATCCCGTCTGTTGGAATCACGTTCACCTTCTGAGGCCAACCTGACCATCCTCGGATCGACTGGGGGTACAATTTCTGCATCGACAGCAATTCGAAGGTGGGGACATCGTGGATTTACAAGAGAAACGGATCATCGTCACCGGCTCGGCACGTGGCATGGGCGCAGCCACGGTCAGGGCGTACGTGAAGGCCGGAGCGCATGTCATCGGCATGGATGTATCCGACGAAGCCGGTCAAAAAGTATCTGCCGATGCAAGCCTCACCGGTCCTGGCAAAGCCGGGTACCTGCATGTCGACATCTCCAGCCGGCAGAGTGTGGAAGACGCATTTGCAGAAGCGGTTCGAGTTCTGGGAGGGCTCGATGCACTGGCGCATCCTGCGGCCATTCAGCGATCTTCCGATGCTTCCGACGTCAGCGTCGAAGACTGGGACCTGATGTTTGCCGTCAACGTACGCGGCACGATGCTCACCAATCAGGTGGCCCATCGATACATGACCATTTCTGGCGGCGGATCGATCATCAATTTCGGCTCCATTTCAGGGCAGCGCCCGGAACCGTCAGCGGCTGCCTACTCCGCCGCCAAAGGGGCGGTCCACTCGTGGACTCGGACGGCTGCGGGTACCTGGGGAAAAGATAACATTCGCGTCAACGCGATCCTGCCGGCCATGGCAACGCCCATGTATCTGGAAGCCCGCGCCCGCGCAACGCCTGAGCAGAACACCGCCAGCTATTGGCGAAACCAGGCCAGCATTGCCATGGGTGGAGAGTATGGCGATCCAGATCGGGATCTGGGGCCGGTCATGGTGTTCCTTGCTTCGGATGCGTCTCGTTTCATCACCGGCCAGCTGATACCTGTGGATGGTGGGCAGACCAGCGTGTCTTGATGAGCTGCTGCAGGGTCTCGTGGTAGGAGCGATCTCCTGATCGCGATCTTTGCTGATCCCAACAATCGCGGTCTGGAGACCGCTCCTACAATCCATCCGCCACCAACCGTTGTAGGAGCGATCTCCTGATCGCGATCTTTGTTGATCCCCACAATCGCGGTCTGGAGACCGCTCCTGCACGACGACGTGTTGCGAGAGCCACGCAAGCGGCGCTAATGGACCTCAGATCTTCTCGATGAGGTTCTTCAGCGCATCGCAGTGTTTCACACGTTCCTGAGTAGTGGTGCCGACGAAGTTTGCGTTGAGACAGGTGACGCCTGCGGCTTTGTAGGCCTGCAATCGATCACGAACAAAACCCTCCGAACCCACCAGTGACGTTGCATCAAGAAAACGGCTGGGTACCGCCGCTTCGGCGGCGGATTTTCGGCCCGACAGGAACAGATCCTGAATGGCTTCAGCTTCTTTGTCGAAGCCGTATTTGCGGAACACCTGATTGTAGAAATTCTTGTCCCGGGCACCCATGCCTCCCACGTAGAGCGCAATGTTAGGTCGAGCCATGTCGCGCAGAGCATCAAGACCAGAGCCGATGGCGACTGTGCCTCCCGCGTAGATCTCCAGTGGCGGCAGTGCCGGATCTCGCCTGGCAGCGCCGCGCCTGAGTGCCTCACCCCAAATGCTGTCAGCACCTTCGGCCATGAAAAATGCCGGTAACCAGGCCTGCGCGATCTCCGCCGTCATCTCCACACTTTTTTCCCCGAGCGTCGCCAGCGCAATCGGAATGTCCTCGCGATACGGATGGTTGATGAGTTTGAGCGGCTTGCCGAGACCAGTACCCTGCCCGGCAGCCAACGGAATCTGGTACTGACGACCGTCATGCGTGAGTTTTTCTTCCCGCTTCCAGACCTTGCGGCAGATCTCGACGACCTCACGCATCCGGCCTA
>CAMDVY010000311.1 GCA_945878745.1 Klebsiella pneumoniae
TGATGCAACTCGCTCAGCAAACAGGGCAGGAAATCAGTGTCTGCCTGGTAGAAAAAGGGTCCGAGATCGGCGCGCACATTCTATCCGGCGCGGTTTTTGAGCCACGCGCGCTCAACGAGTTGATCCCGGACTGGAAAGCGCGAGGTGCCCCACTCAACAATCCGGTTACCGAAGATGACGTTTATTACATGGTCAACGGTATAAACCGAGTCCGAATTCCGAAGTTGCTCATACCCAAGGATCTGGACAACCACGGCAATTACGCAATCAGCCTTGGCAACCTCTGCCGCTGGTTAGGTGAGCAGGCCGAGGCGCTCGGAGTCAATCTGTTCCCAGGATTCGCCGCGTCCGAAATTCTATTCAATGAAGATGGCAGTGTTCGCGGTATCGCCACGGGAGACATGGGTGTCAGCCGAGAGGGCGAGCACAAAGGTACGTTCACCCCTGGTTATGAATTGCTGGCGAAATTCACTGTCTTCGCCGAAGGCTGTCGAGGCAATCTGGGAAAGCAGCTCATCTCCCGTTTGGGGCTAGCTGAAAACTCATCGACTCAGCACTACGCAATCGGTTTCAAAGAACTTTGGGACGTCGACCCGGAACTCCACGTTCCGGGCCGTGTACTGCATTCGCTGGGTTGGCCGCTTGGCCATTTCCCCGGTCAGACGACAGGCGGCTCATACCTTTATCATCTGGAAAACAACCAGGTATCGCTTGGCCTGATTGTGGACCTGTCCTACTCCAATCCACACCTTTCACCGTTCGATGAGTTTCAACGCTGGAAGCACCACCCGCTGATTGCCAGCGTATTGAAGGGCGGCAAACGAGTTTCTTATGGCGCACGTGCAATCATAAAAGGAGGCATTCAGGCCCTGCCGAAAAACGTGTTCCCAGGTGGATTGCTCATAGGTGACGATGCTGGTTTCTTGAACGTCATCAAGATCAAGGGCAGCCATGCCGCGATGAAGTCCGGCATGCTCGCGGCAGAGACCATTGCTGCGGCTCTGGTCCGCGGTGAGGCCCACACCGAATTGAACGAGTTCCAGGATCGATTCGAAAATTCGTGGCTCTTCGACGAACTCAACAGGTCTCGCAACGCCGGACCAAGCCTGCATAAATTTGGTGCATTGATGGGCTCCGGCGCTGCATTGGTGGACAGCTGGTTCCAGGGCAATCTGCCGTGGACAATCAGTGATCCAATTCCCGATCATGCGACGCTGAAACCTGCATCATCCAGCAAACCCATCGATTACCCGAAACCCGATGGCGTACTTTCGTTCGACAAGCTGTCTTCGGTATTTCTGAGCAATACCAATCACGAAGAAGACCAGCCATGCCATCTGACATTGAAGGATGCGTCGATCCCTGTGTCGAAAAACCTGCCTGCATGGGATGAACCGGCACAACGATATTGCCCTGCAGGCGTTTACGAAATTGTCAGGGAAGATAGTGGGCCGAGGTTCCAGATCAATGCCCAAAACTGCGTGCACTGCAAGACCTGTGATATCAAGGATCCGTCGCAGAATATTGTCTGGGTGACCCCGGAAGGCGCAGGCGGCCCGAACTATCCAAACATGTAAGTGCTGAATCAATCAGCAAAAAAAACCGACGGATTCAATCCAGAAAAAAGCACGCCCCTCGGCTGAACAGGCAGGGGCGGCCATCTTGCTCAACGGCATGATCCATCAATCGATAAAACGCCGAACGGATGATCAAGGCATCGAGTCCGTCGCGTACTCCCAGGTATGGTCGCCCGGCGCGTAGAGCAATCGGGTGCTCATGACTCGCAACGACAAGATCTCCGCCATTGGTACTGAACAACAATTCACTGTACACACCGGTACCTCGCGTCTCGAAGTCCAGTGCCAGCAGAGGTACATCCTCCACGACGATGCGCAGTTTTTCCTGAGGAGAAACAAGAAAGTAGGAATCTCCTTCGCGCAGCAGTACTGTGGAAAACAAACGCACCAACGCTGGTCGGGTAAACGCTACGCCTTCGTGATACCAGGTGCCGTCTCGAGCAATCCGGATGTCGATCTGCCCTTCTGCGGCAGACAACCATCGATGAATCGGCGGCAGCCGTCGACTCGTTACCTGTCTGTCGAGCTCTACAAACAGATCTTCGATTCGATGATCTGGCACTGGTTGTTCCGTGGATAACACTGAGTGATCAAGGATGATCGTTTTGGAGTCAAATATCAGCTCCCGGTCAACGAGGCTCCAACTGCCGAGAAAGCACGGGTCAGCGCGACCGGATCGTGCCAATCCCGACCACGCAACCAGGGTTCGATTTCAACGGTCAGTCGAGTAACCAGGCTTTCGTCTGCGCTGTGAATCACATCGATGATCAAGTGCTCCCGGTCTGCAACTCGGGTCACCTTGTGTCCGGTGGTTCGCAGGGATTTCACGGACCAGTGCTCTGCAACAGCGTCGCGGATCTCGGGCTGTTCGTAAGCCGGGTCCGGCCAATGCACAACCAATCGCCAGTTTGATTCTACGGCGGCAATGTGGAGGTGTTCGGCAAGGCCCGTCTGGACCGCCAGCAATCGTTCGTTATCGTTGCGGCCATCCGCATGGACGACCATCACTTCGGCAAACGGCTGCAATGTCCAGCGCGACTGGTTTTCTACCGTGACGCCACCCAAGGTCCTGGTAGCTCGCAGCGTATTCACAACATCAGGATGCGGTTGCGCAATACTGCAAGCGACCAACTGCGATATCAGAAGCAGAACCAAGGAAGAACGAAACATTTACCCGGCCTATATTGACGACTCGAATTGAGTATAGGCACAGGAAAAAAACCCTCCGGGCTCGCCGAGTCCGAATAAGAGGGGTTTTCCGCCGATCAACCGCCGATGAACTTCATGACCGTCCATTCGCCCTGGAATCGGATGGGTTGTTTGTCGGACAGCGCTTTCCCAAGAATGACTCCGAGAGCCTCTTCGGCTTCGTTATCGGGCATGCGCAGGATTGGATTGATGTCATGGGAATGGGCATTCGAGAGGCAGCCGAACAACCTGCCATTGGACGACAGGCGCAGGCGCGTACATGAAGCACAAAAAGGTTCGGTTTCATTGGCAATGATCCCGAACGTCCCGCGGCCAGGGATCTCGAAACGTACCGCTGTGGAGTCGAAGGGTGCATCTGTGCGCGCGTACTCGTAGCGCCTGCCGATGGTTTCGAGCAACTCGTCCATGCCAATGAAGTCGCGTGCAAACTGGTTGCCGGCCCGCAAGTGCCCCATCTTCATCAATTCGATGTAGCGCAATTCGAAGCCGCGCTCGAGACAGTAGTCGAGCAAAGGCAGAATCTGGTCCCCGTTGGCAGAGCGCAGGGGCACCATATTGATCTTGACCTTTACACCAGCGCTGGCCATACGGTCGATGCCTTCCAGCACGGTCTGTAAATCGCCGGACTTGGCAATTTCTCGAAAAGCAGCGGGGTTGAGTGTGTCGAGACTGACATTGATCCGCTTCAGACCAGCCGCCAGCAGCATGTCCGCTTTGCGACTCAACAACTGGCCATTGGTGGTCATGCCGACGTCACCGAGAGGCAGCTTCATCAAGGCGGGGAAAAAAGTGTCGATTTTTGACGCAATCAGGGGCTCACCGCCCGTCACCCGAACCTTGTCCACACCGCCCACCCGCATCAACAGGGTGACAGCGCGTACCAGCTCGTCAGCTCCCAGCTCAGACTCAGCGGGTTGAAGCCGTTTGCCATTGGGTACGCAATATGTACACGCATAGTTGCAGGCCGCTGTGAGGCTGACTCGCAGATTCCGGAATGTTCTGCCATGCGCATCGGTAATCATGATTGAAGTATGCCACGCCTAAGCACGGAAATTTGAACTGCTTCCCATCAGTTTTTCCTGGCTCTGCTTTACTGAGATGGTCATCGCACAGTCTCTCCCCCTTAAGGCGTGCGGCGATACGGAGCGCAAGCTCCAACTTTGAGTGACTCCTAATGGAAGTTACCCGACGCCTCCCCCGGCGTCGGGTCTTTTTTTACCCCGTCGGTTCTTTTGTCCAGCGCTAGACGCAACCGCGATAGAAAGTTCTGCGCCCAGAAAACCCGATTGCTGCCTTTGATCAGGACCGCGTCGCCCTTGGTTAGCCGCCGCACAACTTCCGCGAGCAACGCATCGTCGGCCGAAGATGTCCACCCAAGGCAATTTGGCAGCCCCTCAAGCACCCGCATCCCTTCACCCACAGCCCAGAATCCGTCCAGAGAAGTCACTTCATCGGCCAGGCCTTGATGATATCGAGCGCTTTCCCCACCCAGCTCCAGCATTTCACCAAGCAGCGCAAACTTTCTCTTCCCGCTCAAACGGGAGAAGTTACGAATAGAAGCCGTCATGCTGTCAGGGTTGGCATTGTAGCTATCGTCAATGACCTGTATGCCTGCAACGTCAAAAGCCTGGCCCCGCCCGGCCGGGACCAGATCATCGCCAAGATCTGCAGCTGCCTCTGGATCTCGATCGAGTGCAATCAACGTCGCAATCACTGCTGCCAGCGACAGTGCTCTGTGCTCGCCACCGCCAGGAATTCTGGCTATCAGATTTCGCGTGGGTA
>CAMDVY010000312.1 GCA_945878745.1 Klebsiella pneumoniae
CCGTCGTAACCATCGGCGGGTCTCGCGACCCACCGATGGCTTGTGTTGCTCAGGCGCAGGTCAGAGCAGATCACCACCACAGGCGCCGGCCGTCGTGCCGGTTGCCTTGAACGCCTTGATGACGTTGCGGCCCGTGGTCCAGCGGTGCACCTCATCCGGACCATCGACCAGACGCTGTGAACGAATGTGCGTGTACCAGGCTGCGAGCGGTGTATCCCGCGAGTAACCCAGCGCACCATGCAGCTGAATCGCGGTGTCGACCACATGGTGGACCATATTGGCGAGGAAGACCTTGGCGATACCGTTTTCCTGCCGGATATCCATCTTGTTTTCAGCCTTGTAGGCGATGTGCATCAGCATCAGGCGAGCGATATAGAGCTGACTGGCACACTCCGCCAGCATGAACTGGACAGCCTGGCGTTCATCGAGCTTCTTGCCAAACGTCGAGCGTTTTGTCACGTGTTCGGTCGCCATGTCGAGCGCGCGTTGAGCCATTGCGACGTTGTGCATGCCGTGGCGCAGCCGGCCATAGGCCAGGCGGTGCTGTCCCATGTTGAAGCCGTTGCCTTCACCACCGAGCAGGTTTTCTGCAG
Source organism: Klebsiella pneumoniae (assembly GCA_945878745.1). GTDB lineage: Bacteria > Pseudomonadota > Gammaproteobacteria > Pseudomonadales > Azotimanducaceae > SYFY01. The sequence continues at coordinate 594 of CAMDVY010000312.1, forward strand.
GGACTTCGAGATTGGTGATCTCGATTTCCGAGTGACCACCACCGAGGATGTGCGACAGCGGGCCTTCCAGCGCCATCGTCTGGATGTCGCGCTTGATCTTGTAGCCGGGGTTTGGCAATTCCACCAGGAAGGTCGAGAACTGCTGATGGCGAGGGGCGTTCGGATCGGTCTTCGCCATCACCAGGGCGATGTCGGCAACACTGGCTGCAGACGAGAACCACTTTTCCCCATTCAGGACATACGCATCATTGCCACTGCGTTCGGCGCGAGTCTGCATGCCCGTGGCATCAGCGCCGGAGGCTTTTTCGGTCATCGAATAGCAGATCCGCTTGTCGCCGTTGAGCAGCGGCTTGAGGAATTTCTCCTTCTGGTACGGTGTGCCGTGTTCGAGCAGGGTCAGCATCGTCGCGTCGTCAGGACCTTGTGTGTTCATCGACAGCGCGCCGAGATAACTCTCGCCGAGTTCCATCTGCACCAGTGCGTTGGCCAGTGGTCCCAGACCCATGCCGCCATGTTCCTTGGGTATGAAGGGACACCACAGCCCCTGTGCGCGAGCCTTCTTGCGCAGCTCGCCCAATACCGTCTTGTAGTCTTCACCGGCCAGCAGCCGCTTTTCCGCAGGGATGCATTCGTCGTGCACCCATCCTCGGATTCGCACGCGCATCGCCTTGGCTTCTGCTGGAATGTCAAAATCAATAGCCATCGTGTTCTCACCTGAAGGTTGTGTAGTTCCCGCGCCTATAGTGCGACATCCGGGTCGACCGAACCACCTCCAGTGATGAGGCTCAATCGGTGAGAAAAATTTTTGCCACCAGCCTGTGATGATTTCCCGGTGCCAACGAATCATGGGACAAGAAATTGAACATGCCGGGATTTGAACCATGCCGGAGGCCGTTATCACGATGAGTCTGGACGCCCGCGAGACCTTTGCCGAGCTGCTGGATCGCCATCGCAAGATCGTCTTCAAGGTCGCCTACAGCTACGCATGGCATCCCGAAGATCGGGATGAACTGTCCCAGGAAATCGCGCTGCAGCTATGGCGCGCGTTTCCGAAGTATGACCCCAGCCGAAAATTCTCAACCTGGATGTACCGGATTGCCTTGAACGTGGGGATCTCGTTTGTCCGTGACTACAGCGAAAAGCGAGCACGGAACGTTGAGTTCGATGCAGGGCTGCATGACCAGGTTGATCCGAATTCTGACGACTCTGAACTGGTGCAGCAGATTGCAGTTCTGAACCGCATCATCGCGCGGCTCGATCCACTCAATCGTGCGTTGATGTTGCTCTATCTCGATGAGCACTCGAACGCCGAGATCGGTGAAATCCTTGGTCTGACCGAGACCAACGTCTCGACGAGGCTGAGTCGTCTGAAACAACGCATACGCAACGAACTGGTGTGAACAACATCCATGATCGGCGTGCAAATGGAGAGCAGAGGTGACTGATATTCTTGAGCTGGATGATCTGAAAACTGCCTGGCAGAGCCTTGATCGAAAGCTGGATCTGCAGAACGCTCTGTTACTCGATCAGGCGCGTGAAAAACGCTTCAACACACTTGGCCGTCGGTTGCTGCCGCTGCGTTTTGGCAAGGTAGTACAAATGCTGTTCGGTGGTCTGCTGATTTGGCCCGCGGTGATGGTCTGGCCTGAACGCATGGACGGCAGCCTGCTATTCTGGTCCGCGATTGCCATGCATGTTTATGGCGTGGCCCTGATCGCCCTGGGCGGCATCATGCACGGCAAACTCAGCGAGCTTGATCGCGGTGAAAGCGTACTTGAGAACCAGAAGCGACTCGCGCAGGCGCGGCGTTTCCAGGTGCTGTCAGGGATCGCAGTCGGGTTGCCTTGGTGGTTTATATGGGTCCCGTGCAGCGCAGTGATTGCGGCTGCGGTAGCAGGCATTGATATCTATGCGAATGCGCCTGGCCCCATGGCCTGGATGTTTGCTGTTGGTGTTGCAGGGTGGGTGCTGTCAATCGTGGCGTATCGCTGGGCCATGCAAAAACCCCAGTGGAGTGCACGCATGGAACGATCGGCTGCCGGTCGGAGTTTCGAGCGAGCCCGCAAGGTGCTCGACGAGCTTGAAGCATTCGAGCGAGGTTGAGTCACAACGCAGTTGTTGACGCAGGCGCGAAGCTGAACAGGTAGGCCCGTCGGTGACGAGAGGTCGAACGATTGGCAGAGGTGAAGTGACAGGTGCCTGGCCCATGGATTGTGCAATCACCGGCATTGAGTGGGCAGGGAACGATGGAATCGAAGGGTAGCTTTGCCTGCTCTGCTGCTGAGATGGCCAGGAGGCGACCGTCATCTTCAGGTTCACCACCCACCACTTCATGGGGCAACAACACATCCAGAGAGTGACCCGGCAGAAAGTGCATGCAGCCGGTGTCTTCATCCACGTCGTCGAGTGGCAACCAGAACTGCAGCAGATCCCGCGGTACGCGAACGCCGGCGCGGGTCACTGGCTTGAACAGGTAGGACAGGTCCTGATGCCAGGGCGTAGTGGCCGGATGCAGCGGTGGTTTGTAGAGCAGTTGATCAAAGACCCAGACAGGTTCCGCACAATTGAACACGGCTGATGCCAGTGCGCGGCCCGCTTGCAGAGCCGCATTGTCCTGGAAGCCTGCGTGCCAGGCGGATGGCCGGATGATCTGGCGGGTGCGCCCTCCAAGCATGCGGTCGTTGGGGCCGCAGTCGATCGATCCGCCCAGTACGGCGTCATACAGCGCGCGCAGCTCGGTGAGGTCGTCAGGTGTTATGAGGTTTGGAACAATGCAATAACCATCACGCTCAAATCGGCTTCGAATGTCATTGGGCGTCATGCTATGAGTTCGCCAGGATGGGGTGTCCGCTCGACCAGCGGCAGGACAACGGGTGCATAGAGCTCGCTGAACGCCGGTGCGAGGCGATGCTGGTCCAGGTGCGCCTGTGTTTCCCATCGCTCAACCAGTGTGAAGTGTCGTCGATCGTTCAACGACTGGTAAATCTCGAAGCGGTTGCAGCCGGGTTCGGCTCTGGCTGCCGTCGTCAGCTGCACAAGAACAGTTTTGACGTGGTCGACATCGGATTCAAGTTTCACGTTGAGCATGACATTGAGATAGATCATGAGTTCTTCCTGGGCCGATCATGGCTGGGTGCGGATGATAAGGCAGCCCACAAGTCTGCGACAGCCGATCCTGTCGACCACAGGAGCCCGGCATGCCCGGCATGCCCGGCATAAAAGGCGCTGCAGGTGCGACGCACGGAGCAATTGAAAGAGCCGGTTGATCTGGCTAACCTTGTTCGTCTTCCTTCACCCCTAACACGGAGATTCCCATGCAAGCCATTGCATACCGATGCGGGTTCGATCTCGCATTCGTTCTTGGGGACCGTCTGTCAGCGCGAGTTCGTTTGTTGCTGTAAACGCACAGAGTCGCTGCACCTCATATCAATCCTTTTTCGATTGCACGAAGTGATCCTCTGTGCTGACTGAACTTGCAAGCACACGGGTGAATCATGTCTTTGATTTCTGTTCTCGAGGTTTCCTATCAAGCCGGCACCAAGCGGCTGTTTTCAGATCTGTCATTGACCATCGACTCCGGTGACCGGGTTGGTCTGGTCGGCCACAACGGTTCCGGCAAGTCCACACTGCTCAAGATCATGGCCGGTGAAGTTGCCGCAGATGCCGGACGCATCGTCCGCGCACGCGGACTCAAGGTTGGACTGGTGGAACAATTCTTGCCGGCGAGCGTTGAGGTTCTGGCGGCGCGGGAGGCGATTCTGCAATGTCTGCCGGATGATCAGCGAGTGACCGATGCCTATCGCGTTGACACGCTGCTCGAAGAACTGGGCTTCGACGAGAGCACTGCAAATCGACCACTCACGCAGATGAGCGGCGGTCAAAAAAACCTGGTGCTGTTTGCGCGTGCCATCATCGCCGAGCCGGAATTCCTGTTGCTGGACGAACCCGGCAACCACATGGACTCCCTTG
>CAMDVY010000313.1 GCA_945878745.1 Klebsiella pneumoniae
CGGAATACCCAGGAAAAAGCTGAACTCGGTTGCGGCCTTGCGCGACAGTCCCATGACCATGCCGCCAATGATGCTGGCGCCTGATCGGCTGGTACCAGGCACCAGGGCCAGGCACTGCAGCAGCCCAACCTTGAGCGCATCCATGGGACTCATGTCATCGACCTCAACGACCCGCGCTGCCGGAGCGGAGAGTTGCCGCCGCTCGACCCAGAGGATGATGAAGCCCCCGATGATGAATGTTGAGGCGACTACGGTGGGGGTGAACAAATGAGCTTTGATGGCGGCACCAAACGCCATGCCGAGAATGACGGCTGGTGCAAAGCCGATGGTGACGTTGAGGGCAAACCGTTGGGCGCGCGGTTCACTGCCAAGACCGACCAGGGTGCTCAACAAACGTTGCCAGTAGATCAGTACGATGGCAAAGATGGCGCCGGTCTGAATGGCGATGTCGAATACTTTTGCCTTGTCCTCACCGACGGACTCATTGAACTCGAGGAGCCACCCGGCGAGGATCAGATGCCCTGTGCTCGAGATCGGCAGAAACTCGGTCAGTCCTTCGACCACGCCCATCAGGGCGGCCTTCAGAAGTAACAGGATGTCCATTCCAGGTACGTCGATCGTGATTTGAGACCGCGCATCTTAAACAAACGGTCGCCGCTGTACTGTGCGCTGGTAACGAGTCAGTTTTTCCCAAGTACTGTGCTGACTACCTCAGCCAATGGACCGACTGCCGGTTCTCTCACGATCGACTGGTCTCCCTCATGCTCTCCATCGATGACCTGGATGGACAGGTTGCGTGCCAACGACTTCCAGAGTTCGGCGTGCTTGTGGCGAGGGCCGCGCGAGGCCAGTAAAAACGTCGTGGAAAAGGGGGCCGGGCGACTTTCGATGGCACGGAAAAAACTGGCCTGGACCAGCAGGTTGTACCGACCAAGCGCCGCGGCTTCCATGATCTGACCACTACGGATCGCAGCATCCAGCTGCTGTGCAAGTGCGATGTGCTCGTCTTGGTCGGGTCTGCGGAATCTCGCTCTGGCGCGCGCGAGAAGTCCACGAGCCGGTTTTTTAAACAACGCACGGGCCTCGGTGCTTGCCACGTGGCTGTCTATGAGAAAAATCTCGCCGATGTCGATACCGCGTGTGTGCAGTCGTTGCGCGATTTCCCAGGCGAAGATACCACCCAGGGAATAACCCATGAGATGGACCGGCCTTCGTTCGTTGTGTTGCACGCGGTAGTCCATGATCTGCCGAACATGTTCTTCCAGCAGATCATGTGCCGTCGCCGGAGGGTGCGCATGACCATCCGTGCCGGATGAACGCAAGACGATGACAGGCTGGTCATCGTGCAATCGGCGCGACAAGGGATAGAACTCCACACCGATCCCGCCTGCACCCGGGATACAGAAAAGCGGTGCCAACGTGCCGGGTTTCATTTCCACCACGAGCGATGCAGGTGCAGAACGGTCACTCTCGAGGAAGCGTGCGAGGCCGCCAATCGTGGGATGCTGGATGACTTGTGTGGCTTCCAGTGTCTTGCCAAAGCGTCGCTCGATGGTGGCCAGCAGCTCGACCAGCATCAGCGAATCGCCGCCGAGGGCAAAAAAGTCGTCATCGATGCCGACCCGTGGCAGGCGGAGGACTTCCTCGAAGGTCAGTCGCAGATCCCACAGTGTGAGTGTTGGCAGCCGGTCAGCGACGTTCTGGTCCAGTGCGAGGTCAACGTCAGGCAAACGGGCTGGATCGATCTTCCCATTCGGACTGCGCGGAAACTCATCGAGAGTGAGCAGCCACTTTGGCACCTTGTACTCGGGCAGACTGCGCAGCAGCTCGGCGCGCAAACGGAGCGGATCCAGCGTGGTGTTGCTCACCAAGGGTATGAGCCAGGCGCAGAGCGTCGTGGTGGTGTTCATGCTGACGGGGACAACCAGAGCATCCTTGACGCCCTCGAGTTTACGCAGCGCAATCTCGATCTCCGCCGGTTCGATACGGTGACCACGGATCTGCACCTGCCGGTCGATGCGGCCCAGAAAGTCCAGGTTGCCATCCTTCCGCCAACGGACCAGGTCTCCTGTTTTGTACCAGCGTGTGCCTGGGTTTTCGTGACCTTCGATGGATAGTTCAACAAACCGGTCCTGCGTGAGCTCGGGCTGGTTGAAATAGCCATTCGCCACCTGTGGACCGCCGATCCACAGTTCACCGGGTACACCGAACGGCGTGTAATTTCCCCACGCATCACAGATCCTGAAGCTGCAGGTCGGGAGTGGTCGACCGAGCGGGACGCGTTCGGCGTGGTCATTCGTCACGTCGAGGATATTGGCCCAGATGGTGGTTTCAGTCGGCCCGTAGGCGTTGATGAGCCGGGTCGTGTGTGGGATGCCTTGTTGGCGCAGGAAGCGCATGGCCTTGTCGGCAGCCAGCGCCTCACCACCAACGATCCAGCGTTTCACGTGTGGGGGCAGGCGCAGGTCACAGAGCGCATGAAAGTAGGCGGTAGGTGTACACAGTGTCGAGACACGATGGCGTTCGAGTTGTTCGAGCAACTCAGGACCGAAGACCGGTTGGCCCTGATCGCTGATGACACAGGAGCCATCAAGCCAGAGCGCCGGAATGAGCCCGGTAAGCCAGGGGTCAAAGGTGATGGCGTAGAAGTGAAAGATGACTTCGCCGGGTTGCATCTCGTTCGCTTCGACCCAGCTCTGAATCGACGCCGTCAGTGCGCGATGTGATACGGCGATCGGCTTGGCTCTGCCGGTGGAACCGGAAGTGTGAAAGATATGAGCGATGGCATCGGGGTCAGGTTCATGCAAATCCATCGGCTCGACAAACTGCAGCGAGTTCGCTGCCAGCGCAACGATGGTGGATTCTGAGCCTGCGAGTTCTGAGGTTCGCTGTGGTGATGCCAGTATCAGCGAGCAGCCAAGTTCCGACGCGAGGGTCAGCACCTGGGCTGCCGGCGTATCAGCATGAACCGGAACGTACACGGCGCCGGTGGACATCATCGCAATCCACGCCGCAGCAAGTTCATTGCAGGACGGGGTCCAGGCCAGCACCCGGTCGCCAGGCTTGATGCCAGCAGATGCCAACAAGCCAACCCACCTGCGCGCCTGAAGGTGCAGCTGCGTGTGTGTCAATGCCGCATCGCCGTGGCGGATGGCTACCGTTGAAAGGTCGTCGCTTGCGCGTGACGACCAGGGGATGAGCCAGCTGTTGGCGATATCGCGCGGTTTTGTCGGGTGCGATGCAGCGCCAATTTTTGCTTGTTGATCGAAAAACTCTGTTGAAACCGGGTCGACGAACGATATCGAGCGCAAAATCTGATGTGGATTTTCGACAAGACTTCGTAGTGCTTCGGTGTAGCCGGAGCCAACACGCTCCCGTTCGGTCAACTCGAGGATCCGGGGATGCAATCCGAGGATGAAGCGCATCACGCCTGGTTCATCAGTACTGTTAAGTTGCAATGCGGAGACGAATTCCGGAGCTGATGATTGACGCGGGATCTCGAGCCGTTTGAGCGCTTGTTGGGGGTTTGAGTACTTCGTTCTCTGAAACGAGAAATTCTCGGACACCTGGTAGTGTGGCGCATGAATCGGGTTCGCGATTGACGTTCCCCGACGATCCAGGCTCTCCTTGGCGCGCAGATGAACCTGCTGCACGAGCTCCGCAAAGGTCATTTCCGGATCGAGATCGAGACGAACCGGAAGGATTTCGGATTTGAATCCGATGAGACGGTCTTCGTTGGCTGCTCGACCGTGGAATGGCACGCCAACCACTTGTTCGAGCAGGCCACCATGACGCCAGGTCCACGTGGCAATGAAGGCGGTGAGGAAATTGGCCACGGTGACGTCTACGGAGCGATTCAGCAACGCCGGCGACTCACACTGTTCGAACAGTCGATCAACTACCGCTTTGGGAATGGCCTGGGGTAATCGAAAGCGAACGGTGGAAGGTTGATCGCGGGTAACTCCGAATACCGTAAAGGAGGTTTGTCGCTCGTCGGACCAGGCTTTCCAGTGGTCAGTTTCCGCAGTCAGGCGTATATCCCTTTCGTGTTCTCGTTCAGCGGCCATGTTCGCTTCGAACGACGGAAATTCGAGTGGAGGGAGTGCTTCGCCGCGCGCCAAACGTCTCAGTGTTGATGCCACCGTGGCAAAGAGGATTTCGTTTGATCGACCGTCGCACACCAGATGACTGGCGGTGAGCGCCCAGATATGGCGGCCATCATGTGTCGTCAATAACGCCTGGCGATACAGCAGATCGCCGGAATGGAATGCCGGCCAGTGCGGGAACGCCCAGGCGCTGATCGCGTCACCGTCGGTTGGGGCAGGGGCGAGTGTGGCTCGGTACAGGGGCTGAAACTCTGTGCCAAACTCCAGTCGGGGGACGCCATCGGTTTCAACCAGCCTGGCGCGAGCCGAATCGGCTGCGCGGGCGAAATAGCTCCAGGCCGCGTCAAGGTGTGGGACCAGTTCGGGTGGCAACTCGACGGCACGAAAAACCAGTTGGACCGCCAATTCCGGATTAACGGACTGTTCCAGCCAGTAACGGAACTGACGGGCGGT
>CAMDVY010000314.1 GCA_945878745.1 Klebsiella pneumoniae
TCCCCGGACAGCTGGTTCGCGGCGGACGTTAGCCTCAATCAGACAATAATTTCGCAACACAACATGGTGCGCATGGGTGTTCAGAGCTTGGGAACGATTGACCGCGGAGCGCGCAGGGATGACCACGGAAGTCAAACTGTAAGGTCACAACCAATGGAGTTGGCAGATTCTATCAACTGTAGGAGCGATCTCCTGATCGCGATCTTTGATGAATCCAAAAAACGCGGTCAGAGACCGCTCCTACAAAGGGACCACCGCTGTAGATGCGAGCGTTATGCGACGTTGCGATGGATGGAGGGTCTGAAACTCTGCCGATTATTGTCGAATCAAGGTTAGTTCCCTTTTGATGCCAGAGCTGGCGGCGGGGTGAAGCGAAAGCCCTGCCGCTCCAGCTCCTGTGCAACCTGAATCGTCAGACGATCATCCCAGGCGCCGCCGATGATCTGCACGCCAATCGGCAATCCTTCGTGGTCCGGGCCGGTGGGAATCACCGTTGAAGGCAGGTGGGAAATGCCTGTCAAACCCGCCCAGAAAATCTGCTCCATGTAGGGATGTGGATCCCCGTCCACTTTCAATACGCGACTCATCTGTTCGCTGTGATCGTGTGGAAATGCAGAGGTAGGGGTCTGAGGCGCGAGAAGAATATCGAATGTCTGGAAGAACTGGTGCCATGCCCATCGCAGGTAATCACGCTGATTGTTGTAACGCAGCCAATCGCGATGGGTGAGTGTCGAGTATTTCGGAAACTGGCTGCCCGGGTCGTTTGCTCCATGTGGTATTTGAGCAGCGATGCTTTGCAGAGCTGTGTACTCGGCGTCCGGCAGACCCGTCGCCATGATTGACCACAGCAACGCTGAATAGACGGTGTGACTGTGTTGGGCACCAAAATCCGGGCGCGCTTCGTAGTTCACGGAAGCGCCCGCCTGCGCCAGTACGTCTGCGACCTTCAACACGCGTGCCTGCGTTTCCCGTGATACCGGAGAAATTTCGTCATTCGCCCAGACGGCGACACGCAGCCGAGCAAGATCCCGGTAGGGCAGACCTTTAAGGTCGTATCGAATTCCCTTGTCGAGTGCGTCGGGTCTGGCCAGCACGTCCATCATCAGCTCGAGATCAAATGCAGAACGAGCCAGGGGGCCGACCACGGCGATATCAGGTTCTGCGATGGCTCCTGGCAGGGCGTGACCACGGCATGGAATGAGACCCCACGTCGGCTTGTGTCCAAACACGCCGTTGAAGTGCGCAGGCGTGCGGATCGAACCACCAATGTCGGAGCCGATTTCCATGGCAGCAAATCCAGCTGCCAGCGAGGCGCCTGAACCGCCCGAAGATCCACCCGGTGAGCGATCGGTGTTCCAGGGGTTGTTGGTCTGGCCGTAGATGTCGTTGTAGCTCTGGAAGTCCGCCAGGTTGATAGGCACGTTGGTTTTGCCGTACACAATCGCTCCGGCGGCCTGCATTCGTTCGACGACTACCGCGTTGCTGCTGGCGAGGTTGTTGCGGAAAGCCGGTATGCCCCACGTCGTCGGTGCACCAATGACGTTGAAGGACTCCTTGATGGTCATGGGTAAACCTGCGAGCGGCTGCGTCCGACTGGGCTTGGCCTGAGTGGCCGCCGCCAGCTTGCGAGCTTGATCCCGATCCTGCCACACCAGGGCGTTGATCCGGTCGTTGTGGGCATCCACTTGCGCCAAATGGGCTTCGAGCAGCTCCGCGGCGGAGTAGTCGCCCTTGGCCAGGTGTGCCAGATGCTCGGTTGCGGTCGCAAACACGTCGATCATTTACGGATACCTCCGTTTACCTGCACGTAGGCGTTGTTTGGTCTGCGAGGGGCCTAACCTCCCGTCACTCAGTCAGATGCAGTCGCCAGTGGAGAGGCCCATGCAAACCAAAACTCGCAATACCATGATCACGCTCGTGCTGGTTGGTCTGTTTCTCAACCTTGCCTTAGCCATAACCTTGATGGGTTAGATGGACGCTAGCCATTCATCGTCGGAGCCTTCGTTGATGCCGGCGAACAATGGCGTCGATAGGTAGCGCTCGCCGGTATCTGGCAGCATGGCAAGAATCACAGATCCCGGAGGAGCAGTAGCTGCAACCTTGAGAGCCGCCGTAAACGTTGCCCCAGACGATATTCCGACAAAAATCCCTTCTTTTTGAGCCAGGGCCAGGGCATTGGCCATCGACTCGTTTTCATTCACAAGAACGATGTCGTCTGCGACCGAGCGATCCAGCACTCCGGGAACAAAATCAGGCGTCCAGCCCTGAATCTTGTGCGGGCTGAATGTGCCGCCCGACAGCAATGCAGCCTGCTCCGGCTCCGTCGCAATCACTTTGAGCCCCGGTCTTGCTGCCTTCAGCACCCGGCCAGCCCCTGACAGTGTCCCGCCGGTGCCCCAGCCAGTGACCCAGAAGTCGAGTCGGTCGCCCGCAAAATCACGCAGGATTTCCGGCCCGGTCGTCTGTGCGTGATACGCGGGATTGGCCGGATTTTCGAACTGTCGCGCAAGGAACCAGCCGTGTTTTGCTGCGAGCTCTGCAGCCCGTTTGACCATGCCGCTGCCGCGTTCTGCGGCTGGTGTGAGAATAACTTTCGCCCCGAGCGCTCGCATGATCTTGCGGCGCTCGATCGAAAAGGTTTCGACCATGGTCGCCACGAACGGATGACCCAGCGCGGCGCAGACCATGGCGAGGGCGATTCCAGTATTCCCCGAAGTTGCTTCGACTACCGTCTGACCTGGCTTCAATGCTCCGCTGTCGCGGGCATCCTTGATGATTGCGTAAGCCAGTCGATCCTTCACCGAGGAGAGCGGGTTGAAGGACTCTACTTTCACGTACATGGTCACGTGTGCGGGAGCCAGCTTGTTGATGCGAACAATTGGCGTATTGCCGATAGTCTGCAGGATGTTGTCGTATCGCATGGTTCAACCTCCGAGATGTTGTTTCAAGGCATTTGCAGCCTGTGCAGTTGCGAGTCCGGCTTTGGCGACGGTTGCGTGCATACCAAAGAACCCGTGCACCACGCCGTCATAGCGGGTGTGTGTAACCTGGACTCCGGCGGCTTGCATGCTGCGTGCATAAGCTTCGCCCTCATCGCGTAGCGGATCAAATTCTGCAGTGAGAACCAGTGCCGGTGGAAGTCCTTTCAGGTCTTTGGTTTGAGCAGGAGCAGCGTAGGCTTCTTTTCGTTCCGCCGCCGTGGGGACGTAGTGATCCCAGAACCACTGCATCGCAGATCGTGTGAGCAAATAGCCGGTCGCGTTGGCGCTGTATGACCCAGTCGTGAAACTGGCATCAGTCACCGGGTAGACGAGCAACTGAAAGCAGATTGAGGGTCCACGCTGGTCACGAGCCTTGAGTGCAACCGCGGCCGCGAGATTGCCGCCTGCGCTATCTCCGCCGACAGCAATACGTTCGGGATCGAGACCTAAACTCTTCGCTTCCCGAGCAGCCCATGCGGTGACGTCGTAGCAGTCGATCATTGCTCCGGGATAACGTGTTTCCGGCGCCAGTCTGTAACCCACACTGATGACCATTGAACCGCTGCCGACACAAAGTCGCCGACAGGTTTCGTCGTGGCTGTCGAGATTGCCGATTACCCAACCACCGCCATGAAAATACACCAATGCCCCGCGTGTCGCTGAACTGGGTTCGGGGTGATAAATCCTGATCGGTATTGTGCATTGGGAGCCAGGCACTGTCCGATTTTCGATTCGGTGCACCGCGGTTGGTACCGCGGGTGGCGGCGCAAGACTCATGGTGCGAGCCTGTTCAACCGAGAGGGCCGAAAACTCGGGCGCGCCGAGTTTTTTCAGCATATCCAGAACGGCTTGGGTATCGTTATCGACTGGCACGATGGGCTGCTTCTCTGGTGACGATGACGAGAGCTTACACCGGCAAACTCATACAGTGTTCGACAGGACCTGAAGAACGATGAGCGACGACGACCGAGAGCGATGGAATCAGCGATACCGGGATGGCGCCTACGAACAGCGGGTGCATCCCAGTGCGTTGGTCACCGAGTGGATTGATCGCCTGCCACGAGGACGAGCGCTGGATGTCGCCAGTGGTGCAGGCCGCAACGCGCGGTTCTTGAATGATCTGGGTTACTCGGTGACGGCACTCGATATCTCGCCAGTCGCATTATCTCGACTTGCAGATTCACCACAGATCCGGGTTATCGCTCATGATCTGGACCGTGGACTGCCTGCCTTCGATGTCGGTTTTGATCTGGTGCTGAAGATGCGCTTCCTCAATCTGGCTCTCGTGCCCAGTTTGATCGATGCGCTGAATCCCGGTGGCGTGCTTGTGTGCGAGGTTTTGTTGCAGGGTGGGGTCGCCGAAGTTGGACCAGCCAGCCCGCGATTTCGCGCTGCCCCCGGAGCATTGCGGACGGCGGCAGAAGGTCTTCTTGTCATGCACGACTACGAGGGAGAGGTCATCGATCCGGATGGGCGTTCGGTTCATCTTGCCCGGCTGATCGCTCGCAAGCCTGTGTCTTGATTGTGACTTTGACTCGGTCGCGGTGCTAATTTAGGGGTGGAAACCAACTTGAG
>CAMDVY010000315.1 GCA_945878745.1 Klebsiella pneumoniae
AGAATCCATGGCCGGCGTCGCGTAGGTGTTGTTTTCCATAAACGTGATTCCCGGCGCGCTACGCAGCAGCGCAGCCGCATCAGCCACCGAGATTGGCTTGCGGGTTTCGAAGTGAACGGCTTCCGAGTGGCCAAAAAACACCGGTATCCTCACGCACGTGGGGTTCACTTGAATGGAATCGTCTTCCAGGATCTTGCGGGTCTCCTGGACCATCTTCATCTCTTCCTTGGTGTAGCCGTTTTCCAGGAAGTCGGAAATCTGCGGGATCGCGTTGAACGCAATTTGTACCGGCATCACTTTGACCTCAACCGGCTTGGTGTTGAGGATGTTGGCCGTCTGACCAGCAAGTTCGCGCACACCGGCAGTCCCCGCGCCGGACACCGCCTGATAGGTCGCCACATTGATGCGGGTAATGCCAACCGCGTCATGTATCGGTTTGAGCGCAACCACCATCTGGATGGTGGAACAATTCGGATTGGCAATGATGTTGCGCGACTTGTACTCCGCCAGCCGGTGCAGATTCACCTCTGGCACGATGAGCGGAACATCAGTCTCCATCCGGAAGTGGGATGTATTGTCGACAACGATGCAGCCCGCGGCGCCAGCCTTGGGCGCATAGATCGCAGACACCGGCCCGCCGGCAGAAAAAAGCCCGATCTGCGCCTTGCTGAAATCGAACTGGTCGAGCCGTTCGACCATGACGTAGTGATCCCGGAACTGCAGGCGCTTGCCAGCGGATCGCTCGCTCGCCAGAAGGTAGAGCTTGCCAACCGGAAAATTCCTTTCCAGCAGGATTTCAAGCATGGCTTCACCGACTGCGCCGGTGGCGCCGACAATCGCAACATCAACTGTTTTGGTCATTTAAATCACTTAAGATATTGATATCTTTAACTATTTTTACTATCGACAGGAGCCCTTCGACGCTCGTTGTTCCTGATCGAATGCCCGTGGAATGGGTCTCCCGTCCCGATTGCCCCCGAAGCTGCATCGCGGTCAGGAGACCGCTCCTACAACGACGCCCGTAGGAGGGGTCTCCTGACCCCGATTTCTTCCAAACCTGCATCGCGGTTTGGAGACCGCGCCTACGACAACGCCGCCAGCACTGCCGCGCCCATTTCTCGGGTACCCACCGTCGGACCACTGCCACCGGCGATGTCTCGCGTTCGGACACCATCAGCCAGTACCTTGGCCACCGCGCGTTCGATCCGATCCGCCGCGACGCCAGAATTCAGGGTATATCGGAACGCCATGGCTACCGAGAGGATGGTTGCCAGCGGATTGGCGAGATTTTGTCCTGCTATGTCGGGTGCCGTTCCATGTACAGGCTCAAACAGCCCTTTGCCGGACGCCGCCAGCGATGCCGATGGCAACATGCCCAGACTTCCAGTCAACATCGCGGCCACGTCGGACAGGATGTCGCCAAACATGTTGCCCGTAACGATCACGTCAAACTGTTTTGGCGCCCGCACCAGCTGCATGCCGGCATTGTCGACATACATGTGGGACAGCTCGATTTTCGGGAATTCTTCCTGGTGCACCTTGGTCACCACGTCGCGCCACAGCTGGGTCACTTCAAGCACGTTGGCCTTGTCCACCGAGCACACCCGGCCACTACGCTTCTCCGCGAGCTGGAACCCTACGCGCGCAATGCGCTCGATTTCGTGCTCACGATAGATATCCGTATTGAAACCAACCCGTTCGCCGTTTTCGATTCGCACCCCGCGTGGCTCGCCGAAGTAGATGCCCCCTGTCAGCTCTCGAAGGATCAGGATATCGAGGTCTGCAACCAGTTCCGGCTTGAGCGACGAAGCCGCTGCAAGTGGCGCAAACAGCAACGCGGGCCGGAGGTTGGCAAACAACTCGAGTTCTGCGCGCAGGCGAAGCAAACCGCGCTCAGGGCGCTGGAGCATCGGCAGTCCATCCCACTTTGGGCCTCCAACACCACCAAACAGCACTACGTCCGCAACTCTTGCGGCGGCCAAGGTATCGTCCGGCAGGGACGTCCCGTGTTTATCGATGGCCACACCGCCGACCAGACCATAGTCGAAGGACAGGGGTATGCCAGCTTGCCGGGCGACCACCTTCATCACCTCGACCGCGCTTTCCATGACCTCAACGCCAATCCCGTCACCGGGCAACACCAGAACTTTGTTGGTCACAGTCCCACCTCTCGAGCACCCGGCAGCCAGGGCATGCGTGCGTAATGTGCAGTTTCAAACGCCTCGATGCGCTCCCTGGCAGCCAGGGTCAGGCCGATATCATCAAGACCGCGCAGCAGCTTTTCTTTGCGCAACGGTTCGAACTCAAAATGCTGGAGCATCCCGCTATCCGTACAAATTGTTTGAGTGGGTAAATCGACAGTCAGGACCAGGTTTTTCTCGCCACTGGAGAGATGAAAAAGCTCATCCACCGTTTCCTTTGGCAGAACAATGGGTAATAACCCATTCTTGAAGCAGTTGTTGAAAAAAATATCGGCAAAACTTGGTGCGATGACAACGTCAAAGCCGTATTCCATGAGCGCCCAAACCGCATGTTCGCGACTCGATCCGCAGCCGAAGTTGTCCCTCGCCAGCAGAATTCTGGCGCCTTGATAACGGGGGGCGTTCAGCACAAACGCATGGTTGATACGACGTTCGTTGGGTGTCATCCCGGGAGCGCCTTCATCGAGGTAGCGCCAGCCATCAAACAAATTGTCCCCGAAGCCCGTGCGATGAATGGACTTCAGAAACTGTTTTGGAATGATCTGATCCGTATCCACATTCGCGCGATCGAGTGGTGCAACCACTCCCGTGACATCCGAAAAGGCCCTCATAACCAGTCCCTCACATCAACAAAGTGACCCGCAATCGCGGCGGCAGCAGCCATGGCCGGGCTCACCAGATGGGTACGACCACCGTAACCCTGCCTGCTTTCAAAATTCCGGTTTGACGTGGACGCACAGTGTTCCCGTGGACCCAGCTTGTCCGGGTTCATGGCCAGACACATCGAACAGCCGGCCGCACGCCACTCAAATCCGGCATCGACAAAAATCTGCGCCAACCCCTCCTTTTCCGCCTGCGCCTTGACCAGACCAGAGCCGGGAACGATCAGCGCCTGCTTCACACTCGCCGCCTTGCGCTTGCCCTTGACGACCTTCGCCGCAATGCGCAGATCCTCGATCCGGGCGTTGGTGCAGGAGCCGATGAAGACGCGGTCGAGCCGGATATCGGTGATGGCTTGGTCCGCGGCCAGCCCCATGTAGGCCAGAGACAGGCGGATGGACTCGGCTTTCACCGGATCACTTTCCCGATCCGGATTCGGCACCGACCCGGTGACACCAACACCCAGTTCCGGCGAGGTGCCCCAGGTGACTTGCGGCGCGAGCTTCGAGACATCGATCGATAACACGCGATCGAATTTTGCGTCGGCGTCAGAGACAAGGGTGCGCCAATAGGTTTCAGCGTCGTTCCACATCGCGCCTTTGGGTGCAAACGGCCGTCCGTGTACATACGACAACGTGGTGTCATCAACGGCGACCATACCTGCCCTGGCACCCGCTTCAATGGCCATGTTGCACAGGGTCATGCGCGCTTCCATCGACAACCTGCGTACGGCGTCACCGCGATACTCGAGGGTATGGCCCGTCGCGCCTGCGGTACCGAGTTCGGCAATGATGGCGAGGATGAGGTCCTTGGCGTAAACACCGGCTGCCAGCTGTCCTGAGGTTTCGACGGCAAAGTTGCCGGCCTTCTTTTGGGCCAGGCACTGTGTCGCCATAACATGTTCGACTTCAGAAGTGCCGATACCTTGCGCGAGCGCTGCGAACGCGCCATGGGTAGACGTATGAGAGTCTCCACAGACGATGGTCATGCCTGGCATGGTGGCACCCTGCTCCGGGCCGACCACATGCACGATGCCCTGGCGCTGATCGAGGATTTCAAACTGCTCGACGCCATATTCCTTGCAGTTCGCGTCCAGCGTAATGACCTGTTCATACGCCACGGAATCGGTGATGCCGGATAGACCCAGTTCACGACGATCCGTGGGTACGTTGTGGTCCGGTGTGGCCAGATTTGACATAACACGCCAGAGCGGCCGACCTGCCACCCTCAGCCCGCCAAACGCCTGGGGCGAAGTCACTTCGTGCAGCAATTGCAGATCGATATAGAGGAGCGACTCGCCGTCCTCCCGATGACCTACAAAATGACTGTCCCAGACTTTGTCGTAAAGGGTTTTGCCCTGAGCCATGTTGAGAACAGCAGAATGAAAAGGATCGTCAACTTACGCCTTGACTTAAAATAAATCCAATTCATCATTTTTATGTATTCAATAAATTCGGCGCATATGCAATTTCCCGACCTCCAGGCCTTCATCGCCGTTCAGGAAACCGGCTCGGTTTCCAGAGCGGCCGAACGCCTGCATCTGACACAACCGGCTATCACCCGAAGGATCCAGTCACTGGAAAACACGCTGGGTACCCAACTGTTTGATCGGGTTGGGAAAACACTCGCGCTTTCACCCGCTGGCAGTGTGTTCCTGGATCATGCACGACATCTGTTGACTGCCA
>CAMDVY010000316.1 GCA_945878745.1 Klebsiella pneumoniae
ACCGTTCATATGGACCAAGAGCGCTCAGGACATCCTGCAAAAGGTTATTCGCGCGAATTCGAAGTTAAGCTCTAAACAGAATGCAGCACTACACTAGACTATCTGCCAAGTGTTTAAAGCACGCCAGCTTCTCGAACATCACCCAACAATCCATGCAACGTCTTGTGAAAGTGCACGATGGCTGTTTCAAACAAGCCATACGTGAAGTGCTCGTTGGCGCCGCTCGCGAGGCCATTCTGAATGGCACGAATCACGGCCGCATCTTCCTTGCCACCGGTATCACCGACAAACGCAGCGTCACGCGTGGCTCGCGCGGCACCATCGGGATGGATCGCTTCTCCTTTGTTGCTCAGGCGCCAGTTATGAAATCGCGTCTGCGTCGGTGACAGCGGTTCGAGTACCGTCATCGTGGTGTGATTCGACAGTACTGCAATCACCACATTTGGAAACAGGTGATACACGTAGGTCACCATGCCCGCGATATCGCGCTTCTCCGGTGCAAGCGGACGCAACTTCTCGATGCGCCGGAACGGAAAGGTCACACGACTGTTTCGGCCAAAGCTCTCGACCAGCGTGAGATTGTCGAAGCCATAGGGATAGAAGGTTTCCGTGTGCGTGGGCTTGATATGGTAACCCTCGAGGTTCGCTTCCATGAACAGCTTCCAGTTGACGTCGGCCACACTCTCATGGGTCGCCAGGATGTTCTGATCCGAGGCAATCAGGTAGGGGACACCGGCCAACCCGGTGTCCATGACGTCGCCGTCAATCGCCTGCGCGGTCTGGTTTACAAAAATGAGGCCACTTCGTTCAACGGCGTGCACCGGCACCAGGCCGTGCGCCGATTTGTCGACATCCGGAAAGCCCTGCCCGTGCGGTATGTGTTGCAGCCGACCGTCCAGTCGGTAACTCCAGGCGTGGTAACCACACGTGAGCGCACGCACACAACCGGTGCCGTCCACTAACCGCATGCCGCGGTGACGACAGGCGTTACGAAATGCCCGCACCTCACCATCTTCGCCGCGGACCACGACGATCGGTGTGCCCGCCGCGTTGTGCGCAACAAAGGACCCGACATCTGGCAGCGCAACGGCTGGACAAAACGGAATCGGCAACCGTCGCAACAAATCCAGCTCTGCGGCAAAACGCTGTTCTGACCGATAGTTGCTGACCGGCTCCCGCCACGTTTCGTTCCCCATATCCGTGGTCTTGTTGTCGATGTGCTCAAGCACCCGCTGTACAACCTGACTATCGTTCAGGAGAGCTGCCATGGGTTCACCCTGCTCCGGTTTTGTAGCAACTGATCATGCACCAGAGCGAGTGCCTCAACCACCTTGCGGGAAATAGCTGTCGAATGCGAAGGAATAGGCGACATGCCCTGGCAACCGCGCCAGCCGTCGGCCGTCCGGCGCCGTCAGTGCATCCTCGGTGATCGTCCACCGGACACCATCCCCATCAACCAGCGCATCTTGCCTGGAGCCACTCGTAAAGCGTTCCTTGCCCCGGCTGTAGGCTCTGACCGTGCGCGTCTTCGCATTGCCCACCAACACGATGTCGATCACTCCTGTCCGGTCATTGATCACTGTCTTGTCAGTAAACAGCGCAAGCGGCCATGCTCGTTCGGCGCCGGTGATGCGCAACACGAAGACATACGCCTTCGGCGCCTCGACGTTGTCGCGGACCAACGCCGGAAACATGAGCGCATCGCTGGCGAAGTAACGGGCATACGGAGCGCCAGGACGATAGTCGCGTTCAAAGCCTGTCTCGTGGGCGAGTACCCGGGTATCCGAATGCAACTGACGCCACTCGCCCCAGGAGGCGATCGTCACCGGCAAGGCCGTGAGTTTTAACCCGGAGTTGGTCAACGACCCTGTGACAGGCTCACCCGTGAATTGATTCCACAGCGAGTGAGTCTGCTGATCGAACATCAGCTTGTTGGAGCGGTACAGGAGCCCGGAAGAGCCGAACACAAAGGGAGCATCACCCGGACGCCGGGTATCGAACAGGATGCCGGATCCACACAACGTGCAGTACGCCAGCGATACCGGCACACCTCCGACCACATCATTCAACATCTCGTGCCAGTCCATATAACGAAACGGGTACGCTCGCGCATCACCATTGATCTCCACCCCGAACACCAGTTCATCGTCCACCAGGCGATCTGCTTCCGCGGCAAGAATGAGTTTCGGATTCGTTAACGCAGGAATGCCGTCCTTGCCCACACCACCCCAGACGATTTCTTCGAGCCGAATACGATGTGCCATGCCGGGAAACACAAACTGCTTGAACACCGGATCGAGATTGCCGAACACACTCGTCAGGCACACATCAAAGCCGGCAAAGGACTCCACTTCGGGGTGCGCCTCGATCCACAGCATCCACGTGAACCAGTCCCCGCGATGGCGTTCGCCGGTCAGCGCACGCAATACCGAGGCAATTTCATCCCGCTCATCCGGTTTGTGGAACCGCATGGCGTGAATGAGCGCGGCAGCCATATCGATCCGTTTGTTCTTCTGCACCCAGCGAAGTGTCTGGCGCCGTAACGCGTCTGGCGCGAAAAACAGAAATCGTGAATTGAGCAGAGGATCGTCGGTGAGACCGGCTGGCAACGAACTCGCTTTCGCCGGCTTCTGGTTCTGAGGCTCGTCGCCTGCAACCGAAAAGGAAACCAGGAAGAGCGCAACCAGACTTAAGCGGGTCGCCAGGTCCCTGAGCGGTCTGATACCACGCACACCATCGGTAAAAATCGACCGATGCGGTGTTTGCATGCGGATTAGGAGTCCACGCTGGAAAGCTGTTCAAGCACTCCGAGATCAAGACCTTTCCTGGTCTTGATCGCCAGTGGCATGACAATCACGCGGTCTGCACCCGCCAACTGATACTCCACCAGCCGACGCTTGAGCGCAGCCGCATCACCCCAGGCCACCAGTGCATCGATCAAGGTATCGCTGCCACCGTTGGTGAAGTCGCTGTCGGCAAAACCCAATTTGCGCCACTCGCGATGGTAGTAGTCCAGTTGCATGTACATGCGCAGTGCCGCTCGCGCCTTGGTGCGCGCGATGACGGGGTCGGACTCGGCAATGAAGGCCGCCACGGTACTGAGCGTCGGACCTGCACCGATGCGCGCTCGCGACTCCTGCGTATGCCGTGGTGGCATGAGGTAGGTGATGATGCCGTCGGTTCGTTCGGCGCCAAGTTTCTGCAACTGCGGTCCATGCGCTGCAATGTACAGAGGCGCTGGACCAGCCGGCGCGGGTGCATCAACTTTCACACTCGCCAACGCATCCAGATAGGCGCGCATCTTGCCGAGCGGTGTTTGCCATTCATGGCCGCGAGCCTGGTTCAGACCGATATTGGAGACGCCGAGGCCAAGCATGAACCGCCCATCCGACAGCTCCGCCAAGGTATGCCGTGCTTGCGCCGTGGCATGGGCATCCCGGACATAGACATTGGCGATGCCCGTAGCGATAGCGATGTTTCTGGTTCGACCCAGCAGGTACCCCGCTGTCGCAATAGGCTCCCGACCGAACAGCTCCGGCAACCAGACACTGGTGTACCGCTGCGATTCGAGGTAGTTCACGACGTCTACGAGTTCCGCTGACCGGAATTGCTCTGTCATCAGAATGACGCCGAGGTCAAGCATCAAAGCCTCCTATCGATTCGGACCGCGGCTCATCGGATACGGCTGCCAGCGCTCCAGGATCACTTTCGGCAACACCGTTGGATTCACGCAGCTCATGGGCCAACGACCGCGCAGCACCAGCGCGACTTCGCGTGCCGCGCGACGTCGAGTCTCGGGACGCATGCGCGTACTGGCGGATGCCACATGAGGAGTCACCAGCACGTTTTCCATGCTGAGCAGTGGATTGTCGAGCGCTGGCGGCTCCTGTTCGAGGACATCGAGACCGGCTCCGGCAATGGCGCCGCTGCGCAGCGCTTCGATCAGCGCTTTTTCATCGATGATCGGCCCGCGCGCCGTGTTGATCACGATGGCGGTGTTTTTCATCTGCGCAAACGCGGCCGCATTGATCGCGTGTTCCGTTTCATCGTTGTGCGGGGCGTGCACCGACAGATAGTCGCTGCGCGCCAACAACTCCGAAAAGCTGACCGGCTCAACACCGAGAGCGCTCATTTCCAGCTCGCTGACATACGGGTCGTACGCGATGACATGCATGCCAAACGCTTTGGCTCGCCGTGCCGTGCACCGGGCAACGTTGCCAAAAGCGAACAGTCCCAGCGTCTGCCCCATCACTCGGGGTACACGGCTTAGCAGTGGCCGCGCCTGGTACCAGTCTCCAGTCTTCGCCATGCGTGCCATGGTCGGTGTGAGGCGGGACACGTTCAGCAGCAACATCATGGCGTAGTCCGCAACCTCTTCGATGAAGACATCGGGCACGTTGGTGACAACGATGCCGGCAGCAGTTGCAGCCTCGATATCCACCATGTCCACGCCGACGCTGCCTACACCGATGACCACGCATTTTTTCATGCTATTAATCACCTGCTTGTCGATACGCAGGCCCCAGGAGGTGACGATCGCA
>CAMDVY010000317.1 GCA_945878745.1 Klebsiella pneumoniae
GGCCCGGGCCAGGTTGGCGGTTTCCTGATTCACCCGCTCGCTGGAAGCTTGCAGATTTCTGACTTCAGTGAGCAGAGAGCTCCGATCCCGTACCTCGGTTGAATGAACTTCATCGACCCGACGCCTGAACTCATGCAGTTGTTCCCGCAGGGGATTGAGTATCTGCCCGAGACCTGCCTGATTGGTCTGTTCCTGCTCCGCCATGAGCTGGGTCGCCAGCACAGAGAATTCATTGCGCAGCGCTTCATGCCCTCGGGCGGCAAAGAGGGCGGCAAAGACATCTCTTGTTTCCACACCCTCGCGAAATTGCGCAAAACGCGCTTCGAGGGCAGCCAGTTCAGCACCACGCTGTGCTTGAGACCGGGAGCTTCTCCACGCGACCAACAGCGCGCCCACCAACGCACCGATGGTGAAGCCAGCGGTCACGAGCACGATTTCGATCAGCGGCAATGAATCCTGCATGCGCCTGTATCTCGTTTGTCTGGTCGATTGGCCAAATAGAATCAGCTGCCGAAGGACAGTACACTACCTGTCAATTTCACGCATGGACCGCATCATCAACGATCGATCGTTCATTCTTGTGGTCGATGACGACGCGGCCCACGCGGAAAGCGTACGTCAGTTGTTGATGGCCCATCAGTATTCTGTAGTGGTCGAAACCGACCCGGTTGTGGCGTTGCGGCGCGCTCAGAGCGACCCACCTGCCATACTGGTGCTCGATCTCAATATGCCGGGCATGACCGGAGTGGAGTTGCTCGAAGCGCTGGTTCAGGTCAACCGCTCGACCAAGGCGATCGTGGTGAGTGGCGAACAAGCGCACACTACGGTCTCTCCGCTCCTGCGATTGGGCGCCTACGATTTCATTGGTAAACCTTTTGCACCGGATCAGCTCTTGCGAAGCGTTGGCCATGCGCTCGAACAATGGCAACTGGAGCAGTCGCACAGCGCCATGCAGCTGCGTGAGGAGCGCACCAACGAACTCAATCGATTCCTTCTCGATGCCTTTCCAGATCTGTTGTACATGCTCGACAAGGAAGGAAATTTTTCCTTCATAAACAATCAGCTGGAATACGTTTTTGAGACCGATCGGAAGGCACTGGCCGGTCAGTCCTGGCAATACCTCTTCTCCGATCCGGCCCTGCGCGAACGATTACAGAACCAGATCAATGAGCGGCGTGAAGGCCCCCGAAAGACTCGGCATCTGGAATTCGAAGTCACGTCCAGAAACGGCGGAACGATCCTTCTTCAATGTTCCGCCAGAGGTCTCTATCGACCAGGGCCGGGCACCGCAGCCGATCGATTTGTCGGCACCTACGGTGTTTTGCAGGATGTCACCGATGCACGCCAGGCTCGACGCGAGCAACTCCAGAGCCAGCGCAAATTCCAGGCGCTGGCCATGGAAAGCCCCGATGCTGTGTTCATCTCCCGGGCCAGCAGCGGAGAGGTTCTGGAAGCTAACGAAATTTTTCGCAGCTGGCAGACCGCAGACACCGCCACGGACCACTTTCTCTGGCCCTCCCCGGCGGCTCGGGAGGAATTCACTAACGCGCTGCGCCGTTCACCTGAACACCTCAGCCTGTCTGTTGAGCGCACCTTGGGCGGCAATGCTCTGTACCTTGAAATCAATGCCAGATTGCTCGAACTCGAAGATGAAGACTGCATGCTTGCGACTGTGCGTGATCGTAGTCGGGAGAGACGGGCCGAACTGCAACAATAGGAACTGCAGTTTCAGTTGCAACAAGCCGGCAAGATGGAAGCGCTCGGTCAGCTCGCGGGTGGTATCGCCCATGATTTCAACAACATTCTGGCCAGCATCATCGGTTATACCGAGTTGGTATTGACCTCCCGACATCGCCTGGATGGCACCAAAATAGACGGTTATCTTCGCGAAGTGGTCACGGCCGGTCATCGGGCGCGTGATCTGATTTCGCAGATGCTGACGTTTACTCGAGCCTCTCGGGGCGAGCCTCGACCTGTCGACATTGGCGAGGCCATCGAGGATGTGTCACGCATGTTGCGCGCAGCGATTCCATCGACAATTCGCATCGAAACGCTGATCGAGCCGGGGCTGCGAACCGTTCGCCTCGATCCGATGCAGTTCCAGCAGGTGGTCATGAACCTGATGATCAATGCACGGGATGCCATCACCGGCACCGGCCGCATCACCTTGCGACTGGCGGAAGCCGACCGTTGTCCCGCTTGTCAGATCTGCGGGGAGAGTGTCTCCGGCAAACACGTCGCCATTTCCGTCGAAGATACGGGGCATGGCATCAAGCCTGAAAATCTGGCGCGGATCTTCGAGATGTACTTCACCACCCGCGAACCTGGCAAAGGCACTGGCATCGGCCTGTGGCTGGTCGATGGCATGGTCCATAGCGCAGGCGGACATTTGAGTATTGATTCAGTGCCCGGACAAGGCACCCGGTTTACCTTGCATCTGCCCTTTGAACCGGAGATCAAACCGGCTGCCCCGACACCGACATCGTCCACCGCACTGGCCGGACGTATCGTCGTTGTTGACGATGAAGTATCCGTGAGCAGCTTTCTCGGCGAGATCCTCCGACACTCCGGCTACGAGACGGTCGTTTTCAATGAAAGTCCCATGGCACTGGATTATCTGGTGCAACACCTCGACGACGTTGCGCTGCTACTCACCGATCAGGCCATGCCGATGCTGTCTGGTCTGGACCTGGCGCAGTTTGTCAAAGGCCGCAAACCAGAGATGCCTGTGGTGCTGATCACCGGTTTCAGTCAGGCACACGACGCACGCAAACTCGAAGAAATCGGTGTTGATCACTATCTGATCAAGCCGTTTGGGATCGAAAGCCTGCTTGAGGTAGTGCGAAGTGCAACACGCAGCGGGACTCCGCGCGAACCGAATGTGGATGGGGTCGTGATCTCGTAGGCGCGGTCTCAGACCGAGAACCGAAACATCGCAGAGCTTCATTGGGATTGGGATCGCGATCAGGAGATCGCTCCTACAGAACCCCGGCATCGCCATCCTGTAGGAGCGGTCTCCGACCGCGATCAAGGGAGCGCCCCCACAGCACACCGCGCATCGCAATGTTGAAGGAGCGGTCCCCGACCGCGATCAAAGCGACGCGTAAACCGCCCGCACCAGACGTCCTGCACGTGTATCGTCATTCAGATTCATCTGCATCTGATTCATGACGTAGGCGATACCAAGCCCGCGCACGGGATCGGCAAAACCAACGGAACCACCGGCTCCTGCATGTCCGAAACTGGCAGCGTTCGGTCCGTATTGCTGTTCGGTGTTGAGGATCATGCCCGGGCTTCTGCGCAGTGGACGTCCGAGCACCAGATCCGGGCTCTCATCGACTTCCTGTCGGGTGAGTTCCGCCACGGTATCGGCCCACAGCACCCCACCACCGCCTGAAGCGAGCGCACCGTAGACCCGAGCAACACCGCGTGCATTGCCATGTCCGTTGGCCGCCGCAATCTCTGCACTTCGCCACGCAGCGCTTGATGCATCCTGGAAAGGACGCACCGATGGATTCTGCAGCGCGACCGCGTAGAGCGGTGGCATCTTCATTCCCATCAGCGCCGCCATGTCCGGCTTTATCCTGGCGTGGTTCGGCCCGATCATGTCAGCCACTCGCTCGTGTTCGGCTGCAGCCAGACCAATGTGACAGTCAGCCCCCGTTGGCACCGCAATTTCTTGCTGGAAGATATCGCCAAGTGTTCGGCCCGTGATTCGCCTCGCCAGTTCTCCAGGCAGATAGCCCCAGTTGATGGCGTGATACCCCGCAGCGGTGCCCGGAGTCCAATACGGTTGCTGGCGCTGCAGGAGGTCGATCATCTTGCCCCAGTCGTACAGGTCTTCGACGGAGATTGTTGTATCGACCCCGCAGATGCCGCCCTGATGAGACAATAGCTGGCCGATCGTCAATCCGTCCTTTGCCGCGATCAGTTCGGGCCAGAAGCGACGAACTTCATCGTCGTATCGCACACCTGCCTTTTCGACGACCCAGGCAAACGCCGCTGCACCGAGCCCCTTGGTGGTGGAATACAGATTGACCAGTGTGTCTTGATTCCAGGTTTTTGTACCGGCGCGATCCTGATAGCCACCCCAGAGGTCAACGAGCAGCTCTCCATCCTGCACAACACAGAAGCTCGCTCCCACGTCGACGTCGTCGGTGAAGTTGCGTTCGAAAACCTCGCGCACCCGCTCAAACCCGGGCCGTACGAAACCGTGGATGGGGTAGTCCATGTCTTGTTCCTGACTGGTGGCGACCCCGATGATAGCCGATGCCACCCTGCAGTGATGCCAGACCGGCTCGGTTCTCCCTCGTACTCATTACGGCCGGACGCTATTCTCTTGCCATCGATGACCAGTGGCAGACAGGTTTTCCGTCGAATGCTTCCTTCCGATGATCTTCTCAGTGCGGATGCTGTCCGCGATCCGCAAGGCTTTTTCAAACGACTGCGCGAGCACGATCCGGTGTACTGGAGCACCCGCCACAAGGTTTGGATTGTCACCGGTTATCACGATGTCGAACGCGTGTTCCAGGACCGTTCG
>CAMDVY010000318.1 GCA_945878745.1 Klebsiella pneumoniae
CGAGCCTGGCGCCAGTTCAACACCCAACCGGGTCTGACCCTGATCTGACGGGGAGATGAAGCTGGTTGGCAAAGTCAGTGCTATCCCTATCGAGCCGATGAAAAACAGGGTCGCAAACACCATCACCGCAAGGCGGTTGCGTAGCGCCCAGGCTGCTACACGCAGGTACTGAGTCAAAATTTTCCCGTCTTTCTGAACTTCGTGATGAGGTTTGAGGAATCGTGCAGCCAACATCGGCGTCAGCAGACGAGCCACCACCAGGGATGCAAGCACGGCGATGGTCGCCGTCCAGCCAAATTGTTTGAAAAACATGCCAGGGATACCGGGCATCATCGCCGTTGGCAGGAACACCGCCACCAGCGTCATTGACGTCGCGATCACCGCCAGACCGATTTCGGTCACCGCGTCCTTGGTTGCTTCAAGCGGAGACTTGCCGTTGCGTATATGACGCACGATGTTCTCGATCTCGACAATGGCGTCATCAACCAGCAATCCAATGACCAGCGACAACGCCATCAGCGTGATCGTGTTCAACGTGAAATCCGCGAAATACATCACGGCGAATGTCGGTATAACCGACAGTGGCAACGCCGATGCAGAGACCAGGGTTGCGCGCCAGTCGCGCAGGAAGATGAACACGACCACGATGGCGAGAAACGCGCCTTCATACAGCATGAGCATCGACGAGCGAAATTCGGCCCGGATGCGCCGCACCGAATCGCTGACCACCTGGAACTCGACATTGCCGTGCGCCGTGGCAAGCTCCGCGACCGCGGCCTCAACGGAATCGGCAACCGTGATCGCACTGTACCCACGGGCACGCGAAACCTGGAATGCGACCACCGGCTGACCATCGAGCAGTGCGAGTTGCCGACGATCCGCACTGGTGTCCTGGATGGTCGCAATCTGATCCAGTCGTACATGCCGTCCATCGAGCAACGTGATGTCGAGGGCTGCGAGGTCTGCTGCGCGCCCCACCACCGCCAGCGTTCTCAGCGATTGGCGCGCGTCGCCAATCTCGGCGTGCCCACCAGAAGACTGCTGCTGGATCTTGCGCAGTTGCCGCGAGACCTCACTGGCACTGAGGTTGAGCGCCGCCAATTGTGCCGGTAACAATTCAATGCGTATTTCGCGATCGACGCCGCCGACTCGTGTGACGCGGCTGACGCCTGGTGTCGCCAGCAATTTGCGAGCAACGGTGTCATCCACAAACCAGGACAGCGCTTCTTCGTCCATGCGGCTGGAAGCAACCGAAAACGTCAGAATGGGTGGACCGGCGACGTTGACTTTGCTGACGCTGGGTTCCAGCAATTCAGCGGGTAGATCGGAACGGATGTTGGAGACAGCGGCACGCACGTCATTCAACGCTTCCATCAGATCCTTTTCGAGATGGAATTGAACCATGGTTACGGAAACTCCTTCCGAAACCGTTGACTGAATGTGCTCGATATCACCCACCGTCGCGATGGCATTTTCGATCTTGCGGGTGACCTCGGTTTCCAGCTGCGACGGTGAGGCGCCCTGCAAGGTCGCACTGACCGTTACCATTGGAAACTCGATGTCAGGGAAATCCATGACATCCAGTCGCTTGAAACCGTACAGGCCTGCGAGAGTCAACAATACGAACAGGACAATCGCCGGAATCGGCTGACGGATTGACCAGGTGGCGAAGTTCATTGTGCTGTTGGCCCGCTAGTCAGCAATGGCGCAGAAGATTCAGCAGCGGACAGTGTCGATGCCTGGTCCGTCGCCGGCGCAACTGCTGGCGTAGCAAGTGCTGCCCCTGTTTCACTCACACGCACCAGATCGCCGTCATTGAGGAAGGGCGCGCCACTGGTGACCACACCCACGCCGGTTTCCAGACCAGACACAATCTCCACATCACCGCCCGAACGACGACCAATCGTCACCTTGTTCTGGACCACTTGCTGATTGGCGTCCACGGTGAACACGTACTCATGTCCATCGCGCAGGACAATCGCCGACGCAGGTACCGTCATCGCCGGGCGATCACCCAATGCAATCGTGCCATTGGCATACATGCCCGGTCGGGCACTGCCGGCGTTTGCGTGATCCAGTTCGACATAGGCGATCCCGACCCGGGTACTTTCGTTCAGCATAGGAGCGATCTGGCGCACCGCGCCCTGCACTATCGTGCCGTCCTGCAACTGAACCGAGACGATTTGACCGATCTGTATTCGAGCAAGTTGTGCAGCCGGCACTTCCGCTCGCCATTCAATGCGATTCTGACGCACGAGCCGGAACAACTCTGTGCCGGGACCCGCAACACTGCCCAGCATGGCGTTGCGCGAAGAAATCACACCGTCGTCCGGGGCCTGCACGCGGGTGTAGCTCAGTGCAAGCTCCTGACTGTGCAAACGCGCGCGCGCCGATTCCACCTCCGCCCGCGCCACACGCGCACGCGTCTCGTATTGAACGATGTTCTGCTCGCTCAACGCGCCACTCTTGCGTAATCCTGCCGCTCTCGAGGCATTGGCCTCCGCCTCCGCCGCACTGGCCTGAACCTGCGCGAGCACAGCCTTCTGTTGATTGACTGCCGCCAACATCGTCGCCTCGTCAAAGCGGGCAAGCAGTTGACCGCGACGGACCTGGTCGCCGACATCCGCATTGACTTCTACCAGCCGCAATCCGCTGACTTCCGCGCCGACCGACGCTTCCTGCCAGGCATAAATGCCACCGGCGACTTGCATGGTCTCCTGCCAACTCACCAGCGCAGGTGCTGCAAGCGCAACCGTCAGAGACGCTCGATCCTGCACCGGACCGATCACCGGAACCGTTGCCGGTGCGGTTGAGCCACGCATTACGGAGACAGCAACGCCAGCAATCGCCAGCACCACGAGTACACCGGCGATGATCAGCGGCCGCCGTCCTCCTGCAACTGAGGTTGGCTGAACGCCACCGGTCGAACGCAACATCTCAACCGGCCTGACGGCGCTGAGTGGATCACGTGGACTCTCGAAGGGCGCTTCCAGGACAGAATTTTCGACCCGTGCGTTCATGACTTTCCTCGTCGTACTGCTTCCGCGTTAATCAAGGCAACACCCGCATCCGCAAGCCGCTCGACGGTCGCGGCAACGGCCGCTTCGTCGCGCAGCAAATCCGGCGCCAGGCCCTGTATCTCGGCCCGTTGCATGAACAGCACCGTCGCCAGCCCCACCAGACTGAAGGCGAGATGCACCAGAGGCAGATCCGTAATGTCGGCGACATTGAGACGTGCGGCGAGAAAGCGCATCAGCCTTTCGTGGTGCGGTCGCATCGCATCCGCCTGGCCATCGAGCAACCCGGTGGGCTGCAACTGCTCCCGAATGAAGACCAGCCGAAACTGCTGGGCCTGGGTGGGCGCGACGATGAAGGACATGATGTGGCCATAAAACACCACCAAGGCGTCACGCAGTGGTATCTGCAGGTCCTCGAACTCGACCGGAAACTGGCCGATGCCGTCAGGGCCACGGAAAATCTGTCGATACAGCGTCGCCTTGTCACCGAAGTGGTAGTGAATGGCGGCGACATTTGCGCCCGCCAGCCGGCAAATCTCGCGCGTTGAAGCGCTGTCATATCCTTTCACTGCAAAGATCTGAATCGCCGCATCGATCAGCCGCTTGCGACAGTCCTGCGTTTCGCCATCCCTTGAGTTTGGTGAAGCGGTTACTTTGGGATTGTCAGCCAGGTCGGCCAGCGAAGATTTATCGGCAGTCAGTGCATTCACAGTGAGTCGTCGGTGAGCAAGAATGGCGGCAGACTAAAGCAATCGCTTGATTCAAGCAATCGCTTGAATCAAATATTGGGTAAAATCGAGACAAACTTCACGTTTCGATCGGTCAAAATGCCACGATTGGTAACACACCTCCAGCACCGGTGGGCCTGTCAGGTCCGATCGGACGTTGAACGCTTGCAGACTGGAGAGCCTCGAAAAAACCCTGACCGGCCAGCGTTGCCTGCCCTGTGCTGAGCCTTTTGCGCAATAGGAGTGGACTAATCGAAGAACCCGCCGGATGATCGCCGCCTTTCGCCAGTCGTCACCAGGCGAGTTCAGCCCAATCAACAGAAAGGTCGCCTGAAAAGTCGCCATGAGACCTGCTCACACCGCAAACGTCAGTGTTGCGCCCATGATGGCGTGGACGGACCGGCATTGCCGTTATCTGCTCCGCCTCGCCAGTCCATCGGTTCAACTGTTCACGGAGATGATTACGACCGGAGCGCTGTTGCATGGCGGCCGGTCCAGCCTGCTCGATCACGACGCCTCCGAACATCCGCTTGCCGTGCAGTTAGGGGGCAACGATCCGGAAGCGCTCGCTCAGTGCGCTCGCCTGGCCGCCGAGCGAGGCTACGATGAGGTGAACCTCAACGTTGGCTGCCCGTCGGAACGAGTGCAGGAAGGTGCCATCGGCGCCTGTCTGATGGCGTCGCCTCGCCTGGTCGCCGATTGTCTGTCCGAGATGCGTGGTGCGGTAGATATCCCGGTGACGGTGAAGTGCCGCCTCGGCA
>CAMDVY010000319.1 GCA_945878745.1 Klebsiella pneumoniae
CACAGGATCGTCACCGAATTCAGGTGATCATCTTCGGCGGGAACGGTGAGGGTGTGGTTGCTGAAGTCGCAGTGAAATGGCTGGTCGTAGTCCGCATCACCCGTGAACTTGGCCCACACCTGGCACTGATACAGGTGCACCTCCTTGCAGCCAAGCGCCGTCTGCGCGAACCGGATCAGCGCAGGATGCACGCCAATCAGATTAAGCGCTGGTGAACAATCAAATGGAACCGCCTCGAAGGTTGCAAACTGGGCCTGATTGAAGCGGCCAATCTCACCATCCCGTTTCCGATTCATGGCCACGTCAGCACCCTGGATCCGGCCGAACACGATTTCGAAGTCCGCTTGCACGGCTGCTACTTCGGCCGCGGTGAAAAAGCCCGGGATCAGCACCCCGCCTTCACGACGCCAGGTATCGATGTGTTCCGGGGTGAATCGATGATGGATCGTTTGCTGTGCGGTCATTGCTCTGCCTGGATTCTCGTCACCTGACTGGACCGTGCAGATGATGCCCGTTATGGTGCTCCAGAGCGACCGGCTGGCGCCTGCGCCGGGTTGTTGGACTATCATCGCGGTTTCGATAGTGAAAGGAAGAAACATGACGCGCCTTGCAGCCTGGCTGGGTATCTGCCTGATCTGCGGCTGCGCGCCTTCGGAACATGGGCAATCGACGGCGAACGACAACGCGCCTGGGGCTGGTTTCAACCGGAACGAACTTCGTTCCGATATCCGCCCCCAGGATGACTTCTGGCTCTGGGTAAATGGTCGATGGCTCGAGGCCACACAGATTCCAGCCGACTGGCCCTCCTACGGAACGATCGAACTGATCCACGATCGCACCGAGGATCAACTCCTGCACCTGATCGAGGACGCCGCGGCAGGTCGAATCGAGCAGACCCCTTCAACCATGCTGGTAGCGACCCTGTTCACCAGCTACATGAACGAAGCAGAGGTCGAGACACGAGCGCCTGATGGTCTGCGTGAACTGGTCGCCCTTGTTACGCACGTCAATGGCGCTGGTGACCTGCCGCTCGCCTTTGCCCAGGCATTGCAGTTGGGCGCAGAGATCCCCATCGCACTCGACTATGAAGTGGATGTACAGGATTCAACCCGGAACCTGCCGCTGTTGTGGCAGTCCGGTCTTGGTCTGCCGGACCGGGATTATTATCTGGGTGATGGTGAAGAGTTTGCCGGCATCCGCGCCGCTTATGCGACCCACATCGAACGCCTCTTCGAACTGGCCGGCTGGAAGAACGGCGCCGACGCGGCAACCCGCATCATCGCTCTCGAAACGAGCCTCGCAAAACTGCAGTGGAGCAGCGTTGCCAACCGCGACTTCGAGCGGATTCTCGGTAACCGGTTCACCCTGGGCGAAGTTAAGGAACGCGCGCCCGGCCTCGACTGGCGCAGGTTTTTCGAAGCGATCGGACTGCCTGAACCGGGTCATGTGACACTCGCCCAGGATGACTACTTCGCGGGCCTGGCGGCACTGCTGGATGATTTTCCCGCCGCAGACTGGCAGATCTATCTGCACCTGAAGACGCTGAAGGCTTATGCGCGGTATCTCGGCCGGGATATCGCGGCGGAAAACTTTGCATTCGAAGGACGCACCCTGCGCGGCCAGGAATCCATGCAACCCCGTACTGAACGCGGCATTGACCTGGTGAGTCAGTCGCTCGGGGAGCCGCTCGGGCGTCTGTACGTGGCAAGACATTTTCCACCGCAATCCAGGGCCGGGATCGAAAGCATGGTCGAACACCTGCGCACCGCGTTCGGCACCAGTATCGATGCGCTGGAATGGATGAGTGGCGAAACCAGGGCAGCCGCGCGCCTCAAGCTGGCAAAGTTCACCAGCAAGATCGGCTATCCGGATGCATGGCGCGATTACGGCGGGCTGGTCCTACGGCCGGACGATCTGGTTGGCAACGTCGTGCGGATACGCGCCTTCGATCACGGCTACCTGATGCGCAAACTCCACGAACCCGTGGATCGCAACGAATGGGGAATGACCCCGCAGACGCCCAACGCCTACTACCGGGCGAGCTTCAACGAAATCATCTTTCCTGCCGCTTTCCTGCAGCCGCCATTGTTCGACCCACTGGTCGACGACGCGGTGAACTACGGCGCGATCGGCGCCGTGATCGGCCACGAGTTCAGTCACGGCTTCGACGATCAGGGTCGGAAGTTTGATGGCGACGGTGTCCTGCGGGACTGGTGGACCGCCGCCGACGCTGCGGCTTACGAGCGACGTGCCCAGGCGCTGGTCGAACAATACGCACGCTTCGAGCCGTTGCCGGGCGTGCACCTGAACGGCGCCCTGACCCTCGGCGAGAACATCGGCGACCTGGTCGGCCTCACCATGGCCTACCGCGCCTATCATGCCTCTCTGCAAGGCCGGGAACCCCCAGTCATCGAAGGGTTTACCGGTGACCAGCGATTCTTCATCGGCTACGCCCGCGCCTGGCGTGGCAAGGTGCGGCCCGAGAGGCTTCGCGAACTGCTGCTGTCGGATCCACACTCGCCCAGTGAGTATCGGGTGCGTGGTGTCCTGCCAAACCTGCCTGAATTTTATCGGGCGTTCGACGTCCAGACAGGTGACCGCATGTTTCTTGCACCCGACCAGCGTGTCAGCATGTGGTGACCGGCATGTCCCGTTTTACATTTCGCTTGCAACGGCAACGGGATATTCATTTACTGTCTGCATATCGTCTCGGGCACACCCGCATCGTTAGAGAAGTGATCTGTGGCACGAATTCGGCTGACCCGCACGCAATCCTGGCTGCGTCGTACCTTCACCAAAAAGGAAAATCTGCCGACACGATCCGGCTATGTCGGACACCGGAAGATTCAGAAGCAGATCGTCGTACTCCGCGATCACACGTTGGCGTTTATACCCCCGAACGAAGCGACGGTCATATATCTCACAATCTTCGGCGCAACGGCGGTTCTGTCTAGATCTCAAAGGTGCGATCGACACACGCGCAGAATCCCTACAGTCTGCTTCTACATCGCATTCGATGATCTCGACAATGGGTTGAGTTCGCGCCTGCTGATCAATCTGGCGAAACAGCTATCGCACAGGCTGCTGCTGGTTGAACGAGAGATGTAGATTCCGGGAGGCTAGCCGCAAGCGCTTGGCGCCAGGAGGCGGCTGCGACCTTGAGAACGGAAAAGCGGAGGAATACTCCTGCCGCCCTACGGATAACTTTCTTCCATCGGCAGCCACAGCTTGACTGAACTGTTAACCTTGAATAGATAAAATAAACGCGGCGTAATTGGGAGGTTAGTTAGTTAAGGGCCTTTCGAATGCGGTATTGTTGATGTCGCCAAACACCCAACAAATCCCACACCGAAAGGCCATAAACGATGCGTTTAAGCAGATCTCTTCTTCGGCAGCGCGTCAATACTCAAGCAGCTCTTCGCTTCGAGTGTGAAGGGCTGACATCCTTCAGTGGACTCGAGCTGGTCCGGGTGTTTTTTGTGGGTCTCGATCTACCGCGTCGGCTGCGTGATGCTCTCAATCGCCACTTGCCAGGATCGGATTATCCGGCGGCCAACCTGGTCTTGTTGTTGCTTGCACTCATCATCACCGGCGGACGACGGTTGTCCCACGTGCGGTCACTCGCACACGACCCGATCGTTGCCCGCTTCTGCGGACTCGCCCGGCTCCCGACGGACCGGCGCCACCGTTGGAATAGACCCTCGACCCCTGCCCTCCCTGATCTCGCAACCAGATGCACCTGCGCCGCACGTGACATGGCCAGCGCAATCAAGCCTGCAAGTGCCATGGCAATCCTGGGCACCTTCACCGATCAGCAGACGGCCGACGGCGTTTGAAGCGGCTCGTTTTTGCAATTACCGGGTTGCGGCAACGTGACATCGACCAGCGCGACATCTTTTACCTCCACCCGATATTCGTCAAGTTTGTGTCATTGTGGCGTTTGATTAGACGCTTCGCGCGGGTAGTATGAAGAAGCGACAGGGAACGATAGATCGACGTACAGAGGCCTGGGATGGCTGATCAAGCAAAAAGAGTCCTGATTACCGGTGGCGCTGGCTTCATTGGCAGCAACTTCATCTATTTCCTGCTCGGCAGTGAAGATGTGGAAATCGCCAATCTGGACCTGCTGACTTACGCCGGGCATCTCGAAACCCTGTCCCCGATCGCAAGCAATCCCCGCTATCGTTTCCAGCAAGGGGACATCGCCGACTCTGGCACTGTTCAATCCATTCTCCAGAGCTTTCGCCCGGACTTTATAGTCAATTTTGCTGCCGAGAGCCACGTCGACCGTTCGATTGACGGACCTTCTGCGTTCATTCGCACCAACATCCAGGGCACATTTGTCCTGCTTGATCAGGCACTTGCGTACTGGAAAACACTTCCGGACGAAAAACAGGCCAGCTTCCGGTTCCTGCAGGTATCTACCGACGAAGTGTACGGGTCGCTGGGGAAAACCGGGCAGTTCAGCGAAACCTCGCCTT
>CAMDVY010000320.1 GCA_945878745.1 Klebsiella pneumoniae
CGCAGAGCACGGCAACCCCATAGATCATTGGCCAGGGAACACCGTTCGGCAAGCTGGCGATACCGGACTTGACACCTATCCAGCAAAACGCAAACACCCCAAGCTGCTTGCCGACGAACAGCCCAGCGGCAACACCAAGGGGCACCGGATGCAGGAACTGTTCAAAGCCGAAATTCGGGAACGTGATGCCCGCATTGGCAAACGCGAACAGCGGCAAGATTCCGAACGCGACCAGTGTGTGCAGGTCGTGCTCGAGATCATGCAACGGCGATGGCTCCGTCGCGCTGGACCTGATGGGTATGAAGGCCGCGAGAATCACCCCCGCAAGTGTGGCGTGAACACCGGACTTGAGCAGCGCAATCCACATGATCAACCCGACAAACAGGTATGGCGCTCGCTCCATGACGCGCATGCGGTTGAGGCTTAGCAGTACACCGATGCAGACCGCGGCAACGACCATCGCTGATGCAAGCAGTTGATCGGTGTAGAACAGCGCGATGATCACGATCGCACCGAGATCATCAAAAATGGCGATGGAAACTAGCAGCACACGAAGCGACACCGGCACCCGCTTGCCGAGCAGGCCCAGTACGGCCATGGCAAAGGCGATGTCAGTCGCCGCAGGGATGGCCCAGCCCTGCATGGCCACCGGGTCATCGATGTTGATCCAGACGTAGATCAGCGCTGGCAAAGCCATACCACCCAGCGCACCAAAAGCAGGCAGCATGGCCTGTCGAAAGTCGGCGATCTCGCCTTCGAACAGCTCGCGCTTGAGTTCCAGCCCTATCAGCAGAAAGAACACCGCCATCAAACCGTCGTTGATCCAGAGCAGGAGCGGTTTGGCGATGACAAATTCCCCGACACTGACGTGGACCGGCAAATCGATCAGCGTTGCATGGAACCAGGAGAGTGGCGAGTTGGCCACCACAAGTGCAAGCACGGCCGCCAGCACCAGCAACAGTCCACCGGCCGATTCCAGCTTCAGAAAGTCTCTCATTGCTTCAAACAATCGGGTTCATCCGTGTTGGTATGCGTTTTGATCAAGCAGAGCAGATCAAGGACAGACTATTGAGGCAGATTGGTCAGAATGGCGCGCCAGGGTTTACCCACCAGTTCCTGAATGTTGGCCCCATGGACGGCGTTCAGTTTCGTCGCCACATCCGGTTCCGGAAACAGCTCATCAGTCGTTCCATCTTCATGCCTGACCGTAACACGATAGCGTTCCGCTGCAATTTCCTCGATCGCCGACGCGACAGGAAACATCGAATTGACGACAACACAGACCGCGACCATCCACTTCTCCGATTGTCAGAAGCCGCCCCAATGGCCGGGGTTAGGGCCGGGGTGAGACGACTTCATTATGCTTATGATGGGTTATGAGACAAGTCGCCTCGGACAACACAGGAACGAATTGACTAAACTACCCTCATGAAAGCACCAGACCAGTTCACGCCGCCCCGCAGCGGTCAGAAGTTCCGCACTCCGGAGGGCATTCCCGCCATCCGCGATGGCATCAAGCCCAATGCGAACAGTCAGATCCCTGGCACCCGAAAGCCGGAATGGCTGCGCGTGCGTGTCGGCAGTGGGGAGCGCTACAAGGCCGTGCGGGAAACCGTGAAAAGCCACCGTCTGTCCACCGTCTGTGAAGAGTCACACTGTCCGAATATCGGTGAATGCTGGAACAGTGGTACGGCGACCATCATGTTGATGGGCTCCGTCTGTACCCGGGCCTGCAAATTCTGCTCCGTCGACACCGGCAATCCCAATGGCTGGCTGGACCTCGAAGAGCCTGCCAATGCCGCAGAGTCGGTTCGATTGATGGGCCTGGGTTACGTGGTGCTCACCTCAGTGGATCGTGATGATCTGCCGGATGGCGGGGCTGCCCATTACGCGGCCTGCATTCGGGCCATCAAGGCGGTTAATCCGAAGACCGGCGTGGAGGCCCTGACACCCGACTTTCGTGGTGACGAAAAAGCCGTGGCCGTGGTGGTCGATTCAGGTCTGGATGTGTTTGCCCAGAATGTGGAAACGGTCGAGCGCCTGACCCATGTCGTCAGGGATATTCGCGCAGGATACGCACAGACCCTGGGCGTGCTGCAATTCGCCAAGGCGCATCGACCATCAATTCTCACCAAAACAAGCCTGATGCTGGGTCTCGGGGAAACGGACGACGAAATCCGACGCACCATGACCGAGCTGCGACAACGCAACGTCGACGTGTTGACGCTGGGCCAATACCTGCGACCGACAGCCAATCACCTGCCCGTCGCACGCTGGGTACATCCCGATGAGTTCGCGCAGTACCGCCAATGGGGTCTCGATGAAGGCTTCCTTGAAGTGGCTTCCGGACCGTTGGTGCGTTCGAGTTATCGCGCCGAGCGCATGCTGGAGCGGAACAACCTCGGGCTGCGTGATGATGTCCGGATTCCAGTCAGACAACTCTGAGTTCCAGCCCAACGTGCCCACCAGGGGCGTGCAGCGCTGGCTCGCGGTTCTGCTGATCTGTTGGGGTAGCCAGGCACAGGCGATTGAACACTATCTCGCGGGCGCAGCGTCGGCGTCCATCTCACCGCCGAACGACACGTTGCTCGCGGGCTACGACCGCAATCGTCGATCAACCGGTGAACTGGACCCGCTCTACACGCGCGCCGTTGTTATTGATGATGGTGTCTCGAACATCATCATCGTCACGCTCGACAACATCGGGCTGACCCGACCTGATATCGAAGCAATCCAGACACAGGCCGGCGCGCGAATTCCTGGTGTGAACCCCGAACGAGTCATCGTCTCGTCCACGCACACCCACGCGGGACCCGACGTGGTTGGACTATGGGGTACTGATTTCTGGTCGAGCGGCCGAGACCAGGCTTACGTGACCACGCTGATCGACACCACCGTCGACACCATCGCTGCGGCTCACGCTGCACGTCGGCCGGCAACCAGCGTGGCAGGCAGTCGAGAAGTCACCTTTGACTGGGTGGAAAATGTGAGCGAGCCAGACCTGCTGGATCGAACGCTATCGGTTCTGCAATTTGTCGGGCTGGACGGCATCAGCATCGCCACGCTGACCAATCATGCCTGTCACCCGACCGTGCTTGGGTCGGACAACACGATGGTATCTGCCGACTATGTCAGCGGTTTCTACACCGCAATGTCAGCCAATGTGCCCGGCGAGCATCTGTTTCTGCAGGGCGCCATCGGCGGATGGGTGCAACCGCTCCAGGGTGATCGTTCCCACGAGCTTGCGCAGAAACTGGGCGCGGATCTGGCCAACGCCACCCAGCAGGTGCTGAACGACGCGGAGCCGAATCCACCGATGCCCCTGACCTTTGCCAGCTCTGCGCTGGCGCTGCCACTCGATAACTGGCCCATGCGAGTGCTGATGTGGTTTGGTTTGATCGAGCGGGACGTTGTGGACGGCGGTGTAGCCACGGCTGTGGCCCGATTCACCGTGGCCAACGCGGAGTTTGTGACTCATCCGGGAGAGACTTCACCCTACTTTTCGAAGGCATCCCGCGAGTTGATGACCCATCGCCATGGATTTGTCATGGGCCTGACGCAGGACGCTTTGGGTTACATCCTCAAGCCCGACTACTTTGAGAATCCTGACAAATATCCGCACGGTGACTACCTGACGTCGGTGTCCGTGGGCAAGGACGCCGGGCCGCGGCTGATGGAAGCGCTCGCAACGCTCAAGTTGGTACCGGCAGAGTTGTAGGAGCGATCTCCTGATCGCGATCTTCGATTGTCCCAATAATCGCGGTCTGGAGACCGCTCCTACAATCGCAGATTTCGCATCGCCTTCGTGGCGTCATCGAACGTCGCGATCGATCACCATAACGGCAGACCCGTGAGGGTTCGGATCATCGACGATCGCGATCAGGAGATCGCTCCTACAATCGCAGATTTCGCATCACCTTGTAGGAGGGGTCTCCTGACCCCGATTCGTGGCGTTATCGAAGACTGCGAACGATCACCACCATCGCAGACCCGCGAATGTTCGGTTCATCGAAAATCGCGATCAGGAGATCGCTCCTACGCGGGGTTGCGCTAACCGAGTTTTACCATGTCATTGGCAAGCTTGAGATGGCTGCCGACAAACAGATCTGAAACCACACGCTGTTTGACGATGCCATCGACGCCGATCCGAAATGTCGCGCGGCGCACGCCAAAACCCAGGGGTCCGTCAACACCGTAAGCCCGAATCGTCTTTTTGCCTTCGTCAAACAACAACGAAAACGGCACGTTGAACGTGTCGGCAAACCGTTTATGTGAGGCGACGGACTGCGGGCTGATGCCAATCACATTGGCCTGGGCTGCGCGCAGCTCGGCATAACGATCACGAAAGGCACACGCCTCGGCCGTGCACACCGGCGTGAAGTCAGCGGGGTAGAAATAGAGCAGCAGTTCACCCTGTTGCAGAAGCTCGTCCAGAGAAACCAGTTCGCCGAGCTGATTGGGTAACGAGAATGCGGGCGCG
>CAMDVY010000321.1 GCA_945878745.1 Klebsiella pneumoniae
GGTTACCACTTCCTGAAGAAATCAAGGCGATTCTGGACCAGTACGTCATCGGCCAGACCCATGCCAAGAAAGTGCTGTCTGTCGCCGTCTACAACCACTACAAGCGTCTGCACTATCACGGCAAGCAGGACGAAGTGGAGCTTTCGAAATCCAACATTCTCCTCGTTGGACCCACCGGCTCTGGCAAAACGCTGCTCGCTGAGACGTTGGCTCGATTGCTCGACGTACCGTTTACCATTGCTGATGCCACGACGCTGACCGAAGCAGGTTATGTTGGTGAAGATGTCGAAAACATCATCCAGAAACTGCTGCAGAAGTGCGACTACGACGTCGAGCGCGCTCAGGTTGGAATCGTCTACATCGACGAAATCGACAAGATTTCCCGAAAATCCGACAACCCATCAATCACGCGAGATGTTTCGGGCGAAGGTGTACAGCAGGCACTGCTCAAATTGATCGAAGGGACGATTGCCTCTGTGCCACCGCAGGGTGGTAGAAAGCATCCGCAGCAAGAATTCCTGCAGGTCAACACCGCCAATATCCTGTTCATTTGTGGTGGTGCATTTGCCGGGCTTGAAAAGGTCATTCTGGCCCGATCGGAAAAGTCGGGAATCGGCTTTGGCGCCACCGTCAAGGGTGACTCTGATCGCCGCAGCATCGGCGATACGCTCCGCTCGGTAGAGCCCGAGGATCTGATTCGTTATGGCCTGATACCGGAATTTGTCGGTCGGTTGCCGGTCATCGCAACGCTCGATGAGCTGGATACCGATGCGTTGATGCAGATTCTCACTGAGCCCAAGAACTCCCTGACCAAGCAATATGCCAAGCTGTTCGAGATGGAACATGTGGATATCGACTTCCGGGACGATGCGCTGCGTGCCGTTGCGAAAAAGGCCATGGAACGGAAAACCGGTGCCAGGGGGCTGCGGAGCATTCTCGAGTCTGTCCTGCTCGATACCATGTACAAGATTCCGTCCATGAAGTCGGTTGCGAAAGTCGTGATCGACGCCAGCGTAATCGAGGGCGATAGCGAGCCCATGCTGGTCTACAAAAACAATGAACCCAAGAGCCGCACCGCCGGAGAAGATTGAGGTTCAGCGATCAAATGCGGCTTGAGAATTTGCTGGCTGTCCGATGCTTTCGGACGGCCCGGTTTCCGCTGCTTGTTTCGATCCTCTGAAATAAAGTGTGGCGGCGCGCACAGTCAGCAATCTCCGCATGTGCCCGGTGACTCCGGGCAGCCTGGCAACGTATAAACTCTATGGAACTCCTATCCTGAAATGGACAGGAATCGAACCCGGACTTTCCGGCAACAAGCGAGGCCATCAGCTTGAACCGTAACCCGCACGTACTCCCGGTCCTGCCACTGCGTGACATGGTGATTTATCCCCATGGCGTTCACCCTTTGTTTGTTGGAACAACGTCGTCGATCAAGGCACTGGACTCCGCCATGGGCGATGACAAGCAGATTTTGCTGGTCGCCAAGCGAAAATCCGATATTGAGGTTAATGCTGGCGAGGATCTGTTCGATGTCGGCACCTTGGCTACCGTACTGCAGTTGCTGAAACTTCCTGATGGCACGGTAAAAGTACTTGTCGAAGGCGGAAGTCGGGCACGGGTTTCCAGTTTCGATTTTTCTGGCGCCTATATCAGCGCGCAACTAGAGAAGGCCATTGAACCGGCGGTTGATTCTGCGGAAGCGGAGAAGCTGGTTCGTTCGATCATGCTGCAGTTCGAGCAGTACATCGAGAGCAGCAAGAAAATTCCGCAGGAAGTGCTGACCAGTCTGTCCGGGATCGATGATCCCGCCCGACTGATCGATACCATCGCAGCCCAGATGAATCTTAAGCTTGAGGAAAAGCAGAATGTGCTCGAGGCCTTTGATCTCGATGCCAGACTCGAAATCCTGCTTGGTTTCATGCAGTCGGAAATTGACGTCACGCAATTGGACAAACGAATTCGCGGACGCGTCAAACAGCAGATGGAAAAGAGTCAGCGAGAGTACTACCTCAACGAGCAGATGAAGGCGATCCAGAAGGAGCTCGGTGACCTTGGTGAAGCGCCTAATGAACTAGACGAGATGGCGCGCAAGATCGAGGAAGCCGGGATGTCCGAAGATGCCAAGACCAAGGCACAGTCGGAATTGAACAAGCTGAAGCTCATGCCACCCAT
Organism: Klebsiella pneumoniae; assembly: GCA_945878745.1. GTDB lineage: Bacteria > Pseudomonadota > Gammaproteobacteria > Pseudomonadales > Azotimanducaceae > SYFY01. The sequence continues at coordinate 2,173 of CAMDVY010000321.1, forward strand.
GTCTGCGGAAGCGACAGTGGTACGCAGTTATGTTGACTGGATGGTTTCGGTACCTTGGAAGAAAAAGAGTCGGGTACGCAAGGATCTGCCGCACGCGCAGCGCATCCTTGATGAGGATCACTACGGTCTTGAAGAGGTGAAGGACCGAATCACCGAATATCTGGCAGTGCAATCCCGTGTCAAGCAGATGCGGGGTCCGGTGTTATGTCTGGTGGGTCCGCCTGGCGTGGGCAAGACCTCGCTCGGCGAGAGTATTGCGCGAGCGACCAATCGGAAGTTTGTGCGCATGGCGCTGGGTGGCGTGCGTGATGAAGCAGAAATTCGTGGCCATCGGCGAACGTATATTGGTTCGATGCCCGGCAAGATCGTGCAGAAGCTGGCGAAATCCGGAGTCAGCAATCCGCTGTTCCTGCTCGACGAAATTGACAAGATGGGCATGGACGTTCGTGGTGATCCGGCCAGCGCGTTGCTGGAGGTGCTTGATCCTGAGCAGAACAGTACGTTCAACGATCATTACCTCGAAGTGGACTACGATCTTTCGGATGTCTTTTTCATCTGCACCTCCAACTCCATGAACATTCCCGTGCCGCTGCTCGACCGGATGGAAGTGATCCGGTTGCCCGGCTACACGGAAGATGAAAAGTTGCATATCGCGGACCGATACCTGGTGCCGAAGCAGCGACGCCTTAACGGGTTGGGGCCGAAGGAGCTGCAGCTTGATCATGAGGCGATCATCCACCTGGTGCGTTATTACACCAAGGAAGCTGGCGTGCGTGGTCTGGAGCGTGAAATCGCGAAGATCGCCCGCAAGATCATCAAGCGACAGATGCTCCTGACACCCGGTGCGAGCCAGCAGGCGTTGGTCGTGACGCCAGACCTTATCGAGGATCTGAGCGGTGTGCGCAAGTACAGTTATGGGCTTGCGGAAAAGGAAAACCAGATCGGCATGGTCACCGGGTTAGCCTGGACCCAGGTTGGCGGCGAAATACTGTCGCTGGAAGCAGTGGCCGTTCCCGGCAAGGGACGTATCACGAAGACGGGATCACTTGGTGATGTCATGCAGGAATCCATTCAGGCTGCCATTACGTTCGTGCGCAGCCGCTCCAGATCTCTGGGTATCGCTTCGGATTTCCACGAGAAAAACGATTTGCATATCCACGTGCCAGAAGGCGCAACACCGAAAGATGGCCCAAGTGCCGGTATCGGGATGTGCACGGCGCTGGTCTCGGTCATCACCGGTATTCCGGTGTGCGCGGATGTGGCGATGACCGGGGAAATTACCTTGCGCGGTCAGGTTCTTCCCATCGGCGGCCTCAAGGAAAAATTGCTCGCGGCCCGTCGCGCGGGGATAAAGCGAGTCATCATTCCTGCCGAGAATGAGCGTGATCTCAAGGAAATTCCTGCCACCATCACGGGGCCGCTCGAGATTCTTCCTGTCAAGTGGATGGATGAAGTCCTGGATATCGCCCTGGAACGCCGCCCTCAACCATTGCCATCTGATGTTGCCGTGGTAGTGGAGGGTGCAGAGGCGCCGATGGTTGACGTCAACCGGTCGACGCTGAGCCCGCACTGATCGCAGAAAACCGCTGATCTGAAGCGCCAACTGGAATGTTCATGAACATTCCAGTCGGGCTTACCTTGTATCGCTTCGGGCAGGTTGGTATAAGGGCGCCCTTGCTTTTCCGGCGCAATCGAAACCACTCCCGCGCCTCAACCACAGAGGAAACCTGTACAGTGAACAAGTCTGAACTGATCGATCGTATTGCCGAAGCTGCCGATATCTCCAAGGCCTCTGCCGGCCGTGCGCTTGAGGCAACGCTGGAAGCCATCACGGATTCCCTTCGACAATCCGACCCCGTTTCGCTGGTCGGCTTCGGCACGTTCCTGGTTCGTGAGCGTGCTTCCAGAACGGGTCGCAATCCGCAAACCGGCGTAGCCATCGAAATTGCCGCGGCTCGCATTCCTGCGTTCAAGCCAGGCAAAGGCCTGAAAGACGCACTGAATTAGCATTAGCAGGCTGGGCAGTTGCATAAGCTGCCTCGACCAGACCAATTACTCTTCGTAAACGCTCTTCGTAATCAGGGGGAAGGCGACCAATGCTGCAGAAGATGCGGGACAACACCCAGTCCATTGGCTTCAAGATCGTCGTCGGACTGCTCATATTCGTGCTGGCGGTATTTGGTTTTGGCACCTTTGATCTCTTTGCGAGCAATGATGTCGAAATTGCCAGCGTCGGTAGTCAAGACATTACCGAGAGCATGCTGGCCCGGGAAACCGAGCGAACGCGGATTCGCACGCTTGCGCA
>CAMDVY010000322.1 GCA_945878745.1 Klebsiella pneumoniae
GCACTGAAGAGGTGCTGTTATCCGTACCAAGCTATGACTTCAACTGGCAGACCACCTACGAACTTTCTGTGCCCAAACGATTGCCGGCAGGCACCCGGATCGTCCACCGCACCGCGTGGGACAACTCGGTTACCAATCCCGCCAACCCGGATCCGAACCGGGTAGTGCCATGGGGAGAACAATCCTGGGACGAGATGCTCTTCGGCGCGTTGACCTATCGCTACCTGACCGATGCGGAGATCAACAGGCAGACCCACACGGTCGTGTCGATCCACAGGCCGTGACAGAACCGAAGATCATCTCGGCGATACACGTGTCGGCATGAACATGTCCTTCGCCGAAGTCATGGGCAGACTCGCCGCCGCACTGGTCGGCTGGATGTGCGTGTATGCCTATGTCATCTGGCTGGCGACTTTGCGCATTGTTTCCTGCTCCACAGATGGCAATACACTCTGGGCGGTGTTGCTCGGTTTTGGCTGTTTCACGGCGCCGCTCGCAGCGCTCCTGAACCTGACACGTCCACTCAGCGAAGTTCATGCACTGCTCAGACACTTTGTCTGGCCACTGCTGTTACTGACCATTCTGGCGGTGATCCCCGTGTATACCGCCTGGATCAACTCGACCCTCGGCCGTGGCGCGCTATGTCTCTCGACTACCTTTGATGCGTGGCATGCCTGGTGGGCGCCGATGCAGACAGCACTGCTCGGGTGCATCGGCGCACTGGTTTACCGAGCCATTCGCCCCGTGGGGTGAACCGTTTTTTGGGTTGTTCGGACTCGGCGTCGATGTTATAAATGTTTTGCGAGTCGCGTTTGCCACCTTGTCAGTATTTGTAAAATCGGGGTAAGTTCGTATCGCGCGCACGCCACCTTCAAGTCCGATCAATACAATGCGGCCGCCGACACTGATCGCGGCCCACACGTCAACCGGGGGGATCCAAATAAATGAGTATGCTCACTGAATTCAAGAGTTTTGCCATGCGCGGCAATGTCGTCGACATGGCTGTCGGTATCGTCATTGGCGGTGCGTTCGGCAAGATCGTGTCGTCATTCGTCGCGGACGTGCTGATGCCACCACTGGGTCTGATGCTCGGCGGAATGAACTTCTCCGCGCTCGCAGTAACGTTGAAGGACGCAGCCGAGGGCGCCGACGCCGTGTTGCTGAAGTACGGTGTGTTCGTCCAGTCCGTCGTCGACTTTGTCATCATCGCGTTTGCGATCTTCCTGGTCGTCAAGGCCATGAATTCCATGAAGAAAGAAGAAGTCGCCGCTCCGGCTGCACCACCACCGCCGAGCAAGGAAGAAGTGCTGCTGACCGAAATTCGGGACGCATTGCGCTCACGCTGAACACGCCTGCTGAGCGTAGGTGACAGTGGCTGCACATCTCGTGTGTGCAGCCATTTCAGCACCTGAATTTGAACGCCTCAATCCTCTCTAGTCCTGTGTACAGTCCTTTGTAGCGGCGTTTATAGCGTCCTCTATAGCGTCCTTTATAGAGAGTTGCTCCGGTTCGTTGCTTACGGCACTCTGGGTGCTTCCCTTGGCCACCGGACTTGCCCATGAATTTCACCCTTCGAGCCACCCTGTCCTTAGTCCTGACGGTCTGTCCGGCACTGGTAGTTGCCCACAGCGTGGCGAATGCCAAAGCGGAGGGTGACCGGGTCATCGACTTTCCCGACGTTCAGGAGAAGCAGACCCTGGTTGTGGATCTGCACACACACAGTGTGTTTTCCGACGGCCACGTCTGGCCGAAGATCCGTGTCGAGGAATCCATCCGCGATGGTCTGGATGCGATGGCAGTGACCGAACACCTCGAGTACCAACCCCATCGAGCCGACATTCTGCATCCCGATCGAAATCGCAGTTTTGCCGAGGCTGCCGAAGCCGCCAAAAACAGCACCCTGTTGGTCATCAGTGGCTCAGAGATAACCCGCGAAGCACCTGCGGGGCACATGAATGCGATCTTTGTGGAGGACTCAAACAAGTTGTTGAAAGTACCCGCTGATGCTGGCGCGATCACGGACACGATCGGGTATTACAAGGCCGCTCACGGCTGGCCAGCTGACGAAGCGGTCAAGGCCGCCAACGCCCAAGGTGCATTCGTGTTCTGGAATCATCCCTACTGGACCGCGCAGAAAGCAGACGGCATTGCTCTACTCGACGACTTTCACGCCGGGCTGATCAAGGCCGGTCAGTTGCATGGCATCGAGATCGCCAATGGCGACGACTACTCCGAGGAGGCCCACGTCATCGCCATGAAGCATGACCTGGTGATGCTCGGAGTCTCCGATGTCCACGACCTGATCGACTGGGACTACAGTCCGCTGGCCGGTGGGCATCGACCAGTGACGCTGGTGTTTACCGCCGATCGTTCCATCGATGGCATTCGCAAGGCCCTGTTCGCCAAGCAGAACGTCGTCTGGTTCAAGAACCTGCTGATAGGCCGCGCACCAGAACTCATACCTCTGCTGCAGGCCTCACTGACCGTGGATCCCAGCACCACGCGATTTCAGAATGCAGACGTGGCCGTGGTGACATTGCAGAATCACTCGGATGCCGAGTTCATGTTGCAAAACAAGTCCACACACACCTTCATGGGTGCTGCAGACATCGTGTCGGTACCGGCACACGGCAAGACCGAGTTGGCTGTGAAGATTCCGAAGGGTGACGCCAAGGTATCCCTCGAGTTTACAGTGCTCAATGCACTGCTCGCACCCAAACAACCTGCAGTCATGTCCTTTACCGCTCTTTTGCCACCTCGCACATGATTCGGGCCGCAACGTTCGCGCTCATGTTGATGGCAGCGACGACAGCTCTGGGCAGCGAGACGTGTTCACCAACGCCTGATCTCTCCAGATGGTACGGGCAAGGCTGGGGACTGGATGTACGCAACACCCGGTATCAACGCGACTCCTCGATTTATCGAGACAACGTTGGGACCCTGGAAGTCGCGTGGACATTTGCGCTGGATGGCGGGCAGAGTCCTCATTCCTGGTTTGCGATTACAGGAGACACCGTCTTCATCGGATCGCAAGGCGGGCATCTCTATGCACTGTCCAAATCCAACGGCTGTGAACGGTGGCGGCTCAAAGTGGATGGCAGCATTCGTACCGGGCTCACGCACGGGGACATTGGCGGTGGTGTCACTGCCCTCTTCTTCGGGACGTTTGAGGGGTATACCTACGCCGTCAACGCCAGGACAGGCCAACTCATCTGGCGAACCGATGCGCGCGAGCACCCTTTCAACACGCTGACGGGCACGCCGACTTTCCACGATGGTCGACTACTGGTGCCAGTTTCATCCATCGAACTCGCGCTGGCGATAAACCCTCTTTATGGGTGCTGCAAATCGCGAGGTTCTCTGATCGCACTCGACGCCGGGTCAGGCAGCCTGCTGTGGCGGCGACCGGTCATCGATGAAGCCCCGGCAGTATCCGGTCGGCACCTTCTGTTTGTGGAACAGTGGGGGCCCTCCGGAGCACCGGTATGGTCGGCACCAGCGGTTGATCCCGACAGCGGCCAGATCTATATCGGCACAGGCGAGAATTACACCGCGCCAGCGTCCACCACCAGTGACGCCATTTTTTCGATCGCACCGAGAACCGGCAAACGTTCATGGGTTACACAATTCACCGCCGGCGACACCTTCAACATGGCCTGTACGGTGCATGTGAAACATCCGAATTGTCCTGATACCTCAGGACCAGACCTCGACTTCGGAGCGCCACCCATCGTTGCCAGCGGAGCAAATGGAGAGCCGATCCTGCTCACCGGACAGAAGTCCGGCGATGTCCATGGGATCGACGCTGTCAGCGGGAAGACGCTCTGGTCAGTCAACGTCGGTCGCGGGGGCTACCTGGGTGGGGTGCATTGGGGTATGGCCGCACATGAGGGCTTGCGATTCCTGTATGCACCGATCAGCGACATCCCGGAAGGACCAGGTGCAGGGGACGCCAGACCCGGCATGTCAGCCGTCAGCATCGACACCGGTGACCTGCGCTGGCAATACGCGCTTGATAACGCCTGCAATGGCAGGCCAACCTGCCGATACGGCATGAGCTCCGCGATCATGGCGACGGATGAGTTGATCTTTGGCAGTGCGCTGGATGGTCGAGTGCTGATCCTCGATGCACGAACGGGCGAACTGGTATGGCAACACGACACCTGGAAAAACTGGCCCGCCGTGAATGGCGCTGAAGCGAAAGGTGGCACCATCGACGTACACGGACCTTACGTGGCCGATGACATGCTGTTCATTCAGAGTGGTTATGGAAGCTTCGGGCAAGAAGGCGGCAATGCGCTCATCGCCTATCGACTGAAATCAGACCTCTCGTCGAATGAAGGATCTCCCGCTCCCGATTCGTAGCGATCTCCTGATCGCGACCCTGTTGTCCTCGTCTATCGCAGGAGCGGTCTCCAGACCGCGATTTTTCGAATCATTGAAAATCGCGATGAGGAGATCGCTCCT
>CAMDVY010000323.1 GCA_945878745.1 Klebsiella pneumoniae
GTGACAGGGATGATTCCGACCTTCCTGCTGGTCAGGCGTCTGGCCATTGTTGGCTGGATGATGCATCGACCTGAGCTCGGGCGCACCATGGAGCCTGCTGCGATCAAGTCCTTGTGTCAGGCGGTCAGGGATTATCGCGAGCCCTGAACTTTGTCAGCGTTTTTGTTAACCCTTGGACGCCTGCAGGGCGTCATCAAAAATAGCCACGGCTCGTGTCCAGCCGGCGGATGCACCGCGAATCTTGTGCGGGAAGCAGGAGACGTAGAACCCGCTGCCTGGCAACGACTCCAGGTTGTGCAGTTTTTCGATGTGGCAATAACCAATGTCGCGGCCGGCCTTGTGGCCTTCCCAGATCAGTGAAGCATCCTTCGACTCCGCGTACTTGCCCGCGGTATGTACAAACGGCGCGTCCCAGCTCCAGGCATCGGTGCCGGTGAGGCGCACGCCTCGTTCCAGCAAGTACATGGTGGCGTCGTAGCCCATGCCACATCCCGCAGACACGTAATCGGGATTTCCATAACGCGAACCGGCGCGAGTATTGATCATGACGATCTCGAGTGGCGACAGGGTGTGACCAATTCGGTCCAGTTCGGCGGCCACGTCTTGAGCGGTAACGACATAACCGTCGGCAAGATGTCGAAAGTCCAGTTTCACGCCGGGTTGGAAACACCAATCGAGAGGTACTTCATGAATGGTGAGGGCAGTTTTTTTCTCACCAAGTGCGGCGTCCATGGTGCTGTGGAAGTGATACGGCGCATCGAGGTGAGTGCCGTTGTGAGTTGATAGCTGCACGGTTTCAACTGCCCAGCCTTCGCCATCGGGCAGGTCTTCCTTGCGCAGACCCGGGAAAAACGGCTCGATCTGCGCGAACGTGTTTTCGTGCGTGAAGTAACGAATCTTCGGCGCCATGCCTGGCGGATCGGAGGCAACGTCGTTTTCCAGAAAGATGGAGAGGTCAACAAGACGTCGTGACATGGGAGCTTCCTTTCTTTTGTTTTCTGGGTGCGCTTTCTGGCGAATCAGTTGCCGGGATCATAGCGGATACGTCGGCAGTCATGATTGCGATCTCCGGCGAGGCCAGCAGGTAACCGAGGATTAATCGGCAGAGGGCATCTTCGAATCCTGGGTCCTGCAACAGGTTTTCATCGTGGAGAAGGGCGGCTCTCAGGGCACCACTGACGGCGCGCGCAAGAACAAAGCGCTGGATGAAGTCGAGATTCGGGACGACACCTGTCATCCCCCCGCTGGCCGACAATGAGGTCGTCATGAAGGTCAGCCCGTGGGTCATGATCTCCTCATCAATCAGATGCGCCAGGCCACTCCTCGCGAGTGCCTGCATGAGTCGTTTGCGGGCATGCAGCCGACCGTCGAGGGCCGAGAGCATGATCCGAACCGCTGCCCGAACCTGTTCCTGGGGAGAGTCCGTGCGTGCCCGGTCGGTGATGGTTCCCAGGCGATCAAAGGTCCTTGCGACTTCGCGTTTTACCAATGCGAGCAACAACGCATCCTTGTCAGGGAAATACTGGTACAACGTTCCAATGCTTACGCCGGCGACCGCGGCGATGCGATTGGTCGTCAATGGACCGAGATCCTCCGATTCGAGTATCTGCAAGGCGGCCTCGAACATGAGTTCGAGCTTGACGATGGCGCGATCCTGGCGTGGCGACCTGCGCGTAACTGTTTGATTATCATTGGCTTTCATGCATATGCCATGGTTTTGGAAATGCGAGTTTGTAAACATGAGCAATGCTCATATCATGGTTGAATCGTAACTGAGGTTTAACACCGCTGCCATGCCGGAACTTACCGTTGTCCTGCTCGTTGCTGGTCCTTTTGTGTTGTTGGCTTCGCTGGCGGAGGCGTTGGTGTTGACCTGGCGGGCACGTGAGCAGCGAACAAGTCGGATCGCGGTCGGAGACCGCTCCTACGAAGATGGGCTACCCACCCCCGGCGCAGGTGCGATCTCCCGATCGCGACCCCAGGATGGGCTAACCATCCCTGTTGTAGGAGCGATCTCCCGATCGCGAACAGGCACCCCGATCAACCCGCCTGACATCGAAGACTACGACTGGCGAGCCATGGGCGTCAGCCTGGCCGACCAGGTGGGCCGCGGCGTCATGCGATTGATCCCGATCACGCTGGCGGCGCCTGCATTTGCAGTGGCCGAGGAACATCGCCTCTTCGATCTGGAATTGAATTCGGTACTGTCGCTGCTGATTCTCTTTTTCGGCCAGGAGTTTCTCTACTACTGGTTTCATCGCACCGCGCATCGGGTTCGATTTTTCTGGGCGAACCACTCGATTCACCATTCACCGACCCAACTGAACCTCTCTGCCGCGTATCGATTGGGCTGGTTCGGTCAGTTCGCGGGCGCGGCCATTTTCTTTACGCCGCTCGTCTGGCTCGGGTTCGACAAGACGGTCGTGCTCACGGTGGTGGGCATCAACCTCCTGTATCAGTTCTGGATTCATGCCACCTGGATACCGAAGCTTGGCTGGCTCGAACTCGTACTCAACACACCCTCGGCGCATCGTGTGCACCACGCGTCCAATCTGCGTTATCTCGATGCCAACTATGGCGGTGTCCTGATCATCTTCGATCGGCTGTTTGGCACCTACATCGAAGAGCGTGAGGAGGAACCTTGTATCTACGGGTGGGTCAAGCCGATCCACACGTACAACCCGTTTCGCATTGAACTGACGCCGTGGATCTCCTTGTTCAGGGACATGCTGAGTGCCCGGACGGTGGGTGATGCACTTGGTTTTCTGGTGCGGGCACCTGGCTGGCGGCCAGATGGCCCAGGCGAAACAACGGAAGAATTGAGGGCGCGGGCGGGTATGGGATCGACCGGAGAACCGGGTTTGGCAAGTGCTTATCCTGCTGGGAGAACAAGCATCATCTGACGACGTCAGTCTACCAAGTCGCGGTGTCATCCAACAGACTGGCGTGTTGACCGGGACGGGCGTACAACGCCCAACCCGTCTCCTTAATAGACACAGTCTGGAAGGTGCTTCATGCCAAGCCGTCGCCCGGTCACTCGTCATCAGGCATCCCGACAGTTGCTTCGCACACTCACCGATAGTCCAGCCCTGCCTGCCTTCGTACGACAACTCCCATCGCCTGTTCTGAAACGTTTGATCGAACATGTCGGCGTGCGCGACGCCGGCAGTCTGGTTGCCTTGACGACCACGAACCAGTTGCGCGAAGTTTTTGAAGAATCGCTCTGGCAGACGCTGATACCTGGCCAGGCAGAAACGCTGCGCCCGGAAAAATTCGTGGAGTGGCTGGATGTGTTGCTGGAAGTCGGACCAGCCTTCGCTGTCGAGCGCCTCATGGACCTGGGTGATACCTTTGTGGTGCTCAACTTCTCGCCACTCATCACGGTGTTCGAAGCGAGTGTTGCTGCCGGGCACCAGGACCCACCACCGTGTTCTTGCATGTTATGCCAACTTACCGAACGCAATGAAGGTTTCCTGGTCATCGGTGACTACGTGGTGGTGGCCCGCCATGAGGATGAGTGGGAGAGCATCGAGATGGCGTTGGCGGGCATGCAGGATGAAGACGCGCAATTCCTGCAACGGGTGCTCGCACGATGTTGCAATGCGCCAACGGTGTTGGGTTATGCCGATGACGGTCAAGCGCTGCTTGAAGACGAGACCTTTGAACGTGAACAGAAGCGTGAACGCAGCGGTTTTGTGACGCCCCCCATGGCGGCGCGATTCCTGAAGTCAACGCGAACGGATGCACTGACAGAGCTATCCACACAGACCCGGTACGACCCGATCAGTCAGCGCTACTTCGAACAGCTCGTGGCAGCGAAACGAGCCGAAGTGCAGGTTGATTCGGATGCGCGACCCGACACTGAAGACGACCCGGATCAGGGCACGACCTCACCCACGGAGATGCGAGCACTTGAAACGGCACTGGCGGACGCGCAGATCATCGGCGATGAAAAGCCCTTGCTGCTCACCGGTCCTGCCGACAACAAGGAAATTGTACTGCCCCTGCAGTCGTACCTGGATCATCTGTTAATGAGCAATCCGGCGGCCTTCACGAACCGACTCAGTGAACTGGTGTTTCTTGCCAACGTGTTGATGGCCGGCAGCTGGTACAAGGGCGCGCGCTTCAAGGAAGATGAAGCTGCGCAGGCCGCGCTGGCTTGTGCCAATCTCGGGCTGGACTACCTGCTCGCAGGGCAGGGAGCCCGGCGACCGGCTGATCGTTTTGATGTCGTCGAAAGTGCGCTTGAGCATGAACCCGGTGTCGTCGGCTTATTCAGGATCGGCTGGAATCTGCTCCAGTCGCTGCCGGTGCGCGGTGCCGAGGCGTTGATTGCGGCGCTGCGCTCAGAACATGTGCGTGAGCAGTTGTTACGCAAGACCTGGATCGTCGATGAGATCGAGACCGCGCTGTGCAACCCTGACATTCTTGATCTCATCGAACAGGGAGAGT
>CAMDVY010000324.1 GCA_945878745.1 Klebsiella pneumoniae
GTGCAGAGCTTCCCTAAGCAGTCGCCGGCCAGAAAGGACTGAGATGCTCAATCAGCGATTTGTGCAACGCAGCATCAGGCGCTGGACCTGCCGCCAACTGCGGCAACGCAGGCCAACCCGGATCCGCAAAGGTGATGCCGCCAAACTCACGCGTGCTGTCATAACGCGGCAGCACATGAAAGTGCACATGGGGGTCAACCATCATGAGCATCATGTAATTGATGCGTTGATACCCGAATGCGCGCGTCAACATGGTCTCGATGCCCGTGACCATCAATCCTTGTTCGATAAACGCAGCCGGACTGATCTCCGAGTAGCGCAGCACTTCTTCTTTGCAGACCAGAACCAGCGCACCGAGGGTTGCCTGCTGTGGACGCAGCAACACACTCCAGTACTTGCCCTCATGGATCAGGGTATCGGGATAACCAAACTTGACCAGTGTGTCGTGCATGGGGTGCCTCGATCCGTTCTGTCACTGAATTGTCAGCAATTCCCTGTCAACCCGCGGTTCGCTCAAGCTGTCCTGGCATATTCAATCTGTTTTCCCACCAGCTGGGCACCACCTTCGAGGCATGGGCCAGATCTTTCGCATCATCGATCTCGCACCAGGCGTGACCGTTGGTCCCCACCGTACCGACCAGCCCCTTGTCCGCCAGCGCATCAATGGCCGACAGATACCATCGTTTGAGAGTGGACTCATTGGCCATCATCAGCTCAAGCTGATCACGGAACAGCTGCGCGCCTTCTTCCGTAAACCGCATCATGCCAATGGACTCGCCACTGACCGTGTTCACGTCGAGTCGCTTGTCAACGCGCAGCAGTCGCTCGCCATCGAGGATCACTTTCATGTCATCTGCGTCATAGGCCGGCTTTCTATTCGTGACCAGCGTGATCGGGAACCGCATGGGTGCGGCCAGCAGACGTGCAAACACTTCCGGTTCGAACATGGTGTCGCCATTGACGATGACAAAGGGCTGATGCATTTCGTGGCGTACGATCCAGCACGTCCCGAGGTTATCGGAGTGGGCATAAAACGGATTGTGTGAAACCCGCACGGGCAGCGGTTTGAAGTTTTCGGAGATGGCACGCACCTTGGCCGCCTGAAAACCGGAGACGACAACAACCTCGGTCGCTCCGCCCGCTTTGAGTGACATCAGCTGCCACTCCAACGCGGATCGATCGCCCAGCTGGAGCGCGCATTTTGGCGTTTCTTCGGTATGCGGTAACAGCCGTCGGCCCTGACCCGCACTGAGGATGATGACTTTCATGGAATTTTTCCGGACTGCGTGAGTACGCCCAAGGTTGATTGATAAGGTTGATTGATCACGTCGTGCCTAGCCCGCACTATTCATGAACATTCTGCTGCGACTGACGATATACGCAAAAACACAGGGCGTGCTCCTTCCAGGTGCTCGACGTACTGTTCAGTACGCCTGCGCGCCTTACAGTCCGCGCCACCCTGTCTTTTTGTGCATCTCGTCACCCTCGCGACGAACCTTCATGAATAGTCCGGGCTAGAACCCCGTGACACGGCTTTTTCTGCAGGGCGGCAAGTTACCACACGAGCGAGCGCGCTTCAGCCAGCAGGCAGGCGACGAATGTGATCAGCCAGGCGAAAAGCCAGCGCCATGATGGTCAACGTGGGGTTGGCCCAGCCGCTGGTGGGAAACACCGAAGAACCGGCGACGAACAGGTTGGCATACCCATGTACTGCACAATTGGCGTCGACCACACCCTGACGGGGATCCGAGCTCATGCGCGTGGTGCCCATGTGATGAACCCCCCCCAGGGGATGATTGCCGACGGTTGGATCGACAGGCCAGTCCGAGCCGCCACTCTTCACCCATTCCTCAACCTCCAGCCGACCGAGCCCGGTGCGCCTGAGTTCACCATCCAGCAGATCGCCAAATGCACGAACCGTCTGTTTGTCGATCTCGCTGAATCGCCAGTCGAGATTGGCCAGTGGCACGCCATGCCGATCGACTCGATCCGAAAGCTGGACACGACTGGCAGGGTTTGGCGCCTGCTCTCCCCGCACCATGACGCTGAGCACCCGATCGCCCCGTTTTGCTTTCAAGCGCTCTACCTGTGGTCGCAGCCACTCCCGATAAAGCAGACGGGTATCTCGATACCAGTGCCAAAGCCGGCGATTGGTATTGGTGGGTGAGAGATCGTGTTTGAGACTCTGATAGAGCGCCTTGGCGCGTGGCACACCGCGTCCAGGGTCCCGCTGCAACTTGAAGGTGACGGCGCTATTGAGCAGCCCCTGTTGACGCTGCCACTCAGGGGCAATCCGCAGTGCCGGCGCAACCGGCACATGGCCACGTGGATGGCGCATCCGGAAAGCATCCCAGATGGCGAGGCCATTGGTGCCATGGATACGACCCAGACGTCCGTGCGGATGTTCCATGAAACACCGCCCGACCTGATCGTACCGATTACCCACCCCACCGGATTCAACCGATCGGGAAGCCAGCAACAACCGCGGGTTTTCAACGCCACCACAGGCCAGCACGATGATGCGGGAACGAACCACAACGTGCCGTCCGTCTGGACCACGCAGCTCCAGCTGCTTGACCACCCCGCCATCAGCCGTGGGCGTCAGTGCCACCACATTGGCATGCAGCAGCAGCGTCACTTGCTCGGAGAGCAGCAGATCGCGGTATTGTCTGGCACCAAACCGTTCCTTTTCGAAATCAAAACGCCAGAATCCATAGTCGATCTTCTGACGATCGAATACAGGGGCATGCCCCTGTGGCCGAACCCGATCTTCATAGGCACGGCCCATGTGTGACCAAAGCGAGTCACCATAATCGACGGCACCTATGCCGAGCACCGCATGAGCCCGGTTGTAACCGGATGTGAGATCTTCCATGACGATCGGCCAACCAGGCGTACCAGCCCAGGGGCGTGCTTCGAGATCGATTGGGTCGACCGGTGCACACCGACCACCCCAGATGCTGGTCGTCCCGCCAAAAAAGCGCAGCCGTGAATCAACCAGGTCGTAATAGGTGGCGCCGAGATTGTCGCCTTCGCCCAGCGCCTGAATGTCTGCATCAAAGTCGAAGCCGCCACTTTCCAGCAGCAGGATCTTTAACCCCGAACCCAGCAGGCCACGAACCACGGTCTGTCCGGCCGCCCCGGCACCGACCACGCAGACATCCGTGTCCAACTCGCTGCCAGGGGCGAGATCCGTTAAGTCAATCTGCACGAATGCCCAGTCTCCGATTCCATTCTTCAAGGTTCTTGAGCGGTCGAGTCACATAGGCCGAGCGTCGAATCAGCCATAACAACATATGCCGCCCCACATTGCCCACCCGATCCAGCGGTCGATCAAGATCAAGGAACAGGACAACACGGGTTTCTTCCGTATCGTTGTGAACTTCATGTTCAAACGTGTCATCAAAACAGAGCCATTCACCGGTCGCCCAGTGTCTTGTTTCTCGATCAACGCGCAGCCGGCAACTGGCCGCGTCGGTCGGTACTCGCAAGCCGAGATGACAGCGAACCACCACCTTGCTCGGGCCACGGTGCGGCGGAATGTGATAACCCGGTGCCAGTATCGAGAACCACGCATTCTGCAATCCAGGCAGCGCATCGAGCAGCCGGGCGGTCACTGGACACTGTTCGCAGTTGGCATCCACCCGACGGGAAAACACGCGGAACGCGAAGGTCTTCCAGGCATCCCCTTTGGAGATACGCACCTGATCGGGCGAGAGTTGATGGAAGGCGGGAATCTCGTCGCGTTTGCGCAGAACCTGGTCAAGCTCCGCACTTATTTCTGTCCACCGAGTCTGAACGTCCACCAGCTGCGGGAACAGTTTTGCATCCAGAAATGGGGTTACCGGAATCAGCGAATGACGATCAAAGAACTGATCCACCGCGCGCAAGACCCGTTTGCCTATCCGGATCCCCAGGCGCGGCGGTGGGGCAATGGCTGGCTCAGCATTGGCGGCAGGATTATTCATGCAGACGGGCGACCAGTAATAACCACAAACGAAATCGCTTTATAACACCAGAAATCGCAGAGGCGGGCTTAGCGAAAGTACCAATGGCGAACCCTGCGAATGATACAGCTCGCCGTCCAGTGTATAGGAGCCATCAAATCGGATCGCCATGGAAATGACATCACGGCTGGTGAAGCCTCTTTCTTCGAACAACGATGGAGCGCCACGAGCCAGACGTGGCAGTCGGCGCCACAATCCACCAGCACCCGCCTCGATCCAGATCGTGTGCATTCGACCAGGCAGGTCGCCTGGCAGATACGGCCGCATTCCGTACAGGACCCGATCCAGCGTCGTCGCCATCATGGCGAACGTATCGACCATGCCGCTTTCTGTTTCGACCTGCACCATGCTCCGCGTGGTCAACAGGCTGCGTGCAAAAATGGCAGACATGTGCCAGGCGGTGACGAGCTGTGAACTGGAGCGCCTGGACA
>CAMDVY010000325.1 GCA_945878745.1 Klebsiella pneumoniae
GGATGCCCCATGGTGCCCGAGCAATATCGAGTTCATTCGCAGGATCAATGGCCTGGACAGCATCGAAGACGTCAAGCGTATCGTGTTTGATGCGAGCTATCTGACGCTGGGGCTCGGTGACGTCTATCTTGGCGCTCCAGTCGCTACACCCATGGATCCACGGCATCAACTGGTCACCACCAAGTACAACCCGGCGCGCACCTGGACGCCGGAGAACGCAGTGGGGATCGGTGGCGCTTATCTGTGTGTGTATGGCATGGAGGGCCCGGGCGGTTACCAGTTTGTTGGCCGTACCCTGCAGATGTGGAACCGCTGGCGACAGACCGCTGACTTCACTGACAACAAACCATGGCTGCTGAGATTTTTCGACCAGATCCGGTTTTACCCCGTCTCTGCAGCCGAACTCCTGCAGATGCGCAATGACTTCCCGCGCGGTCGCGTCAAGCTGAGGATCGAGGACAGTACGTTCAGTCTCGCAGACTACAACACCTTCCTTGCACAGCAGAAAGCACCCATTGCCGCCTTCAAGGCTCGTCAGCAAACCGCCTTCGAAGCGGAGAGGGAACGCTGGACTTCAAGCGGACAGGCGAACTACTCATCTGACCATGAGCTGTCTCACCCGGAATCTGACGCCAACGCGGACCTGCCACCAGATTGTCGCTCCGTAGCCTCTCATGTTGCGGGCAACGTCTGGCAGATTCAGGTGCAGCCCGGTGAACTGGTGAAACAAGGCGATACGGTGATCGTGCTTGAATCGATGAAAATGGAAATCAATGTGCAGTCACCGGTTGCCGGGCGAATAGTCCGCCTGTCATGTGAAGAAGGTACACAGGTCCACGCAGGGCAAGGACTGTTTGTTATCCAGACGACGGGCTAAGGCACATCGGGTTGCGTGATTTATCCTGCCGATCGACCTGCCGATCGAATAGCCCGGTTCTCAAGCGCCTCTCGCAATTCGGCGTGACGTTTCGAAGTAATGGGATAGCCCCAGACGATCGCCATCGCAATGACATACAACACCATGGGCCCCGCCGAGTAAAAAATCCGCAATCCGAAGATCTCATCGGGACTGTTGTCACCTTTGGCTTCGAAACCAATCCACGCAAGCGTTGTGAAAGCCAGCCCCTGTCCGATAGCCGCAATGAACTTGACTGCCAGCGACCAGGCGGCAAAAAAGAGGCCGGCTCGATCTTCACCACTTTCCATTGCGTCTAGATCGACCACGTCGGCTTTCATCGATGCCGGCAGCGCACTGAGCGCTCCGGAACCGATTCCAGACATGGCCAGTATGCAGGTCATCAGAATGATGTCCCCCTGACCCACCAACATGTACGACACCGTTACGCCAGCCATGACAGTCATGCCGACAATCCAGGCCTGATGTTTGTCGATCCGGCGTGCCAACGCTGCCCAGATGAGAATACCCAGCATCACCGTGGGGTAGTAGATCAGAAGTATCTGCGGACCTGAGGTGGTGTCGCCTACCACGTGTTGCATGAAAAACGGAAACATCGCGCCTTGCAGCACGGGGCCAAGTCCGACGATGGTGAACGCCGCCAACAATCGCAGAAAGGCGCTATTTCTTCCCATCACGCGAACCCCACGCAGCAACGGAACCTGATTGGTGCCTGTGGACATGCCACGGTCAGGCACGTAGGCGGCAGCTATGGCGACAAACACCGGCACCGTGATCAGCGCAATCACCGCGATGGTGATAAGGACTTCACCGGGCTGTCCACCCACTCCGAAGATCTTCTGCCGAACCGCGGGAATCAACAGGAATGTGAACGATCCGAGCGTGCCGGCAATCGTGCGCCAGGTCGTGATTCGGGTTCGTTCGTGATAGTCAGGAGAAAGCTCTGCACCCCACGCGTAATAGGGGATGTTGATCATCGAAAACCCGAGCCAGAACAGCACCAGCCATCCGGCAAAATACAGAGCGCTCACGTCGTCCGGTGGCTGGAACAACATCCAGCAGGCCAGCACAAAGACTGGCGCTCCGGCAACGACCCAGAGCTTGCGTCTGCCCCATGTGGAACGTGTGCGATCCGACATGAGACCCACCGCCGGGTCGATGAGCACATCAAGCAACCGCGCGGCCATCATGATCAAGCCGATCTGCGCAAGATCGACACCGAGTGTGGCGTAGTGAAAACCAAGAAACAGCGATGTCGCGTTCATCGCACCGCCCACCGGGAACTCGATCAGCGCATAAGCAAGCAGTCGTCGCGTCGGGATACGCGTGCTGGCATTTGCCTTGGGCTGTCCTTCAAGCGTAGCGCCAGTCATTCCCCGTTCCCTCTTTTGTTTAAACTTCGACTGCGTCGATGCGAATCGGAGTATGTCCGACTTGTGGATCAATCGGGAGAGCTTCGAAACTCTGAAACACGCCACTCCCAATCAAGTCTTGCGCTTCCTCTTGCCTCGCGCACTTTTCCCTCGACTGTGCGCCGGCGGCCCAAAAAAAGTCGACATTGCGTCAGACAGATCTTCGTCGAAAAAGACTGCAGGGTCGAGGTATCGCTGCCGCCGCTCTTCTTCCTGCTTTTCCTGCGCCCAATCTTTCAACCACGCCTTGCGGTATGCAGTCTGACGAAGGGCGCTGGCCCACTCCTGCAGTTGATCCACATCATCCCTGATCTCGATCAGGGCTCCCTCGAAATCACGTTCGACAACGGCTGGCGTCATGGAACGGGAATGCTCGCGCATGACCATGCGAAACTGGTCGGTGATGGCGCTGATTTCGTCCTTCAGCCTTGCAACCCGACCACGAAGCACCTGGTTGTACTGATGCAGCTGGGTTTCGGGAATCGTGGACACATGGTCTTCATCGATCTGCTGAATTTCGAGCTGCAGTTCGAGAAGCGCCAGCAGATCCACGCCTTCATAGGCTGCATTGACACGAGCCATGAGTTCGTGACGACGATTGCGATCCTCATCATCAATACCCCTATCGGGATGCAGCGCGCTGGCCAGCTTTCGATAAACGTCGCGCAGTGGCCGCTTGGGATCCACCGAAACCGCTTCCTTCAATGCGCTGGCGTCTTCCTTCGCCTGACGTGAACGTTTTTGCTTCCGTGACCTTTTTGGTTCTTCTTCGAACTCGTCCTCGTCCTGATCTGCCAGCGACGCGAACGCAGAAGCCATGAACTCGTCCAGATTGTCGAAGTCGATATCCTCGGGAATCTCAACTCCGAAAAGATTTCGCGCGTCTTCCCTGAGCTCTTCTTCTGCCACTCGTTGATACTCGGCATGCGACACGGGAGAGTACGCGTCAAATATGGCGATCACTTCCGGTTCCGGCTGCCCCGGTTCGGCAAAGTAGGTCTCGCAAACCTCCACAACCAGCGCAGTCAAGTGGCGTCGCTCAGCCTTCTTCGGTACGTCGCCACCATGTTTTCCTTCGAGGATTTCAGCACACGACTTGATGAGCTTCCCGCGCGCCTGACGGACCGCTTCGACCAGGGGCATGAGTTCGGAACCTACCCGTTGCTGCTGCTTCTGATCAAATTCTTGCCACGCTGTCAGTTTGTTCTGCAAGCGTTGTACTTCGGACAGCAGCTTGTTGAAGCTGGCTTGCTCCTTGCTCAGTGCCTTTCGGGACTGACGGACGATACGAAGGTTTTTTACGGTCGGTGGAGGCGGTTCGTCGCCAAACAGATCTGCTTGAGTGGGTGAAGTCATGACGTCGCATCGTTTCGAAACCAAAATCTTATCGCGAGTTCATTCAAATCGCCGCAACCGGCGGGTTTCGGGGGTTCATTGCAAGATCGGAAAAGAAAATCCCGAGGGCGTTCTGTCCTCGGTCACAGAATGGAAGCGGGTATGGCATGAGTCCGCTCCCCTCTCACGACGTCTTCCGAACCCAGGCCGAGCTAACCACTCACTTCACCACAGCCCATACCGCATAGAGAGGATCTCCAAACGCGTTTGGTGGCGTACACAATTTCGAATGGGGTTCTTCGTAACAACCTGCGAGCTGAAAGTAACGGGTCACAGCAACGCATCGCTGAGCTTCATCCATCGCCAGCCAGCCGCGAATGACCTTGGTTGGAAAGCAGCGATTGGAGAAGGTGCACACGACCAGCCCACCAGGTTTCACCACTCGCGCGACTTCACGCAACACGTCGATGGGTCGCACGAGGTAGTCGATGGACACACAGCAGGTGGCAGCATCAAAAACATCATCAGGGAACGGCATTGATGGATCGACGTTGAGATCGTGCAGTACGTGGGCCGTCGCCTGCGGATTGGCACGCAGTTCACGCTCGTTCATTCCGAGCACAACCAGTTCCGCTGGTGCGCTCATGAAATGGGAGATCCAGGACGACATGAAATCGAGCACCCGCTGCACCGTTCCGTCGCCGTCGATGCGGAGCTCCCGGTACAGCTCTCCAACCGCGCGGATCGCCCGGTCGTCTATGTGAGTGA
>CAMDVY010000326.1 GCA_945878745.1 Klebsiella pneumoniae
CGAATGCCTGGGCTGTCGATCACCAGCGTGCCATCCGGGAGCACATGCAAGGATCGATGCGAGGTGGTGTGCCTGCCACGCTCATCACTCGCCCGAGCGGCCCCTGTTCGCTGCAGGCTATTGCCGGCAAGCGTATTGAGCAGTGTCGATTTGCCTACTCCCGATGAACCAAGCAAGGCAATCGTCTGCCCAGGCCCACACCACTGCTTCAACTGATCGATCACCGCAGGATCGTGCGCGTTCACCGTCACCACAGACAAGTCGGCACCCAGAGACTGCGCCGGCGCCACGAACCTTGAGAGATCGTCGGCAAGATCTGCCTTGGTCAACACAAGCACAGGCGCGACCCCCGCTTCGCGAGCGAGGGCCAGATACCGCTCCAGGCGCGACAGATTGAACTCTTCGTTACAGGCGGTGACGATCAGCAGCGCATCCACATTCGCGGCAATCGCCTGCGCTGCACCACTGTGGACTTCACGGCGTTGCAGGAGATTGCGTCGGGTAAAGAGATGCAGAATCTGGGTACGAGCAGCGTCGAGATGAACCCAGTCGCCGACCGTTGGCCGTTCAGTGGTGTCATCGCGAAACCACTTCCCGCCCAGTGGCAGCCGCAGATCTGCGTCAAAGGTTCGTACGGTAACGCCCGTGCGCTGAACTTCGATGACTCGAGCAACGTCAGATGGATCAGATTTTTCCATCTGATCATGAAACCACGACGACCAGCCCAGGGCCTGCAGGAAAGGAAGCGAGGAATTGGTGATGGATCAATCCCCGAACAGAATGGCGAGGTAGCCATTGAGTTCGCGCCGACGTTCTTCCCAATCCGGCATGTACTCGCGCATCAGGCTGTAGAAACGTGGGCCGTGGTTGTGCACCTTCAGATGACACAGTTCATGGAGCACGACGTACTCGATGAGCGACTCCGGCACTTTGACGAGATGTGTATTGAAGGACAGATGTCCATCGACTCTGCAAGATCCCCATTGACTGGTCATGAACTGATGACGCCAGGACTGCAGGCGACTGGAAACCCAGGGCAGGCTCTGCCAGCGATCGATCTGTTTGGCAAACTGGCGCGACGCACGCGCCACGTACCACGGCTGTACGAGCTCCCGAACCTGACGTGCGGCCGGCGCATAAACTTCCAGCACCTTGCCAACCCGGTGTACCACACGATCGTCGCTGGGAATCCACTGGATGGTGAGTTGTTCGCCGAGATATGGAATGGCACAGCCATTGGCGATACGGGCCGGCGGATGCAAACGGGATTCTTCACGGACCTTGCGCAGGCGATAACGGATCCAGCGCAGGTTTTCCTGCACCATGGTCTGCAGCGTCGCACGTTCCACACGCGGTGGTGTATCCAGAATGAGACGGCCATCGGGCTGAAACAGAAAGCCAACGTTGCGCTTGCGACGCTGATTTTCCCGCCACTCAACCACCAGATCTTCGATTCGGAACTCTCGCTTCAAGCTGGTCTGTCCTATACCGCCCCCCGATGCGCGCCGAAATTGTACTCAAACAAAATCGTCTTGCATGGTTCCTCGAAAAGAAATTTCGGAAAAAAAAGAGAGTTCCAGAAAAAAAAGAATAAATCAGTTCACAGGCAGTACCGGACGATGCACCGGAAAATGTCGATTCTCGCGTGCCATGCTGACGACACCGTCATAACCCGGTTGTTCGGCCAGGCGTTGCAACTGCATGCGGGTGACATTCATGAGATCAAACTCACCGGCTGCGTTGCGCTTGAGCGCTTCGGAAGGCGAGATCCACCGGCTGTCGACCGTCTCCCACTCGTCGTGCCGACCGACCTGCTCGGGCGGTGTTTGAGCAATGAAAAAGCGGGTATCGAAGCGCCTGGGTCGGCCAAGCGGGGTAACGAAGCGATTGTAAAAATGCACGTGATCCACAGCCAGTCGGAGCTGCTCGCGTTCGCAGATTTCAAGCAAGGAGATCTCACCGTCATTGAGCGGCTGACGATAGGCCTGAAGTCGTTCGAATCTCGCCTGGTCCTGATAGGTGATCAGTTGGTTATCGGCATCGTAAGCCAGCAACAGACCGGCCTCTTCAAAAGTCTCGCGAATAGCAGCAATCCAGAAGCCCCGCCACTCGTCTCCCAAGGCATTCTGCTGGGCGGCTTGCGATTCCGAAGGTCCGCGTCGCCACGCATCATATTTGTGCAGGTGGTCATCACCATCCACTCGCCCACCCGGAAACACGTACATGCCACCCGCGAATGCAGACTCGCTGGCGCGCTTGAGCATGAATATCTCGAAACTCGATCCCGCTTCGCGAACGATGATCACCGTTGCCGCCGGTCGAATGGGTTGCACTGGTTTCTGTGGCTCTTTCACTTTGCTCCCGCTCTCGAATAACCTCATGCAAGTGTGTCAGGGAACAAGGGAGCGGGACAATGAAGATCAGCGTGGAATTTCCAAGCGTCGCCTATCGTGAAGGACCGGCCGGCGTCATTCGCCTGGCCAAAGCCATTGAGGACATCGGTTACGATCAGATAGACATGTTCGATCACGTCATCATGGGTTACCCGACCGACACTCGGGCGGCACCCATGTATCCACCGCAGATGCCGATCATGGAGGCAATGATGATGCTCTCCTACATCGCCGCCGTGACCACTCGCGTGGGCCTGGGCACTGAAGTCCTGGTGCTGCCACAGCGCCAACCTACCCTGGTGGCCAAACAGATCAGCACCCTCGATACCCTGTCTGGCGGCCGGGTACGACTTGGCGTCGGCGTCGGCTGGCAGGCTTCCGAATACGAAGCACTCGGCGAGAATTTCAATGATCGGGGTCGCCGGATGGATGAAGCCATCCTGTTCCTGCGGCACTGGTTTCGCGACAGCAAGGTCGACTTTGATGGCGAGTACTATTCCGCGGTCGCCATGGCGATGGAACCCAAGTCACCCCTGGGCGCCAATCTGCCGAGCTGGGTCGGCGGTGGTTCACCGGCAGCCTTGCGCCGAACCGGAGCGCTAGGCGACGGCTGGCTCGGCACTGCGGGGCTTGATGCACGGCGTACCGCCCGAGCGCTCGACACCATTCGCCAGGCTGCCGAAGCGGCCGATCGCGACCCGGCCAGCATTGGGCTACAAATGATGCTCGACGTGCCGCCGCGAGATGAAGCCGGCCGCAACTTCTACAAGGACGACGACAACGTGGCACGGCGTGCCGTTGAACTTCGAGAGCAGGGATTCCAGTGGGGCGCGCTGAATGCCACCGCCATTTTTCAGGCCGGCTTTCGATCGATCGATGCGCTGATCGATAAACTCCATGCCATCCACGCTCGACTCAGCGCGGAACTCGACCGGTGATCGACCATTTCATGTACGGCGTACCGGACCTCGAGGAAGGGCTGCGCTGGGCAGAGGTCACGTTTGGCGTCACGCCTGCACGAGGTGGCAGCCATCCTTCGCTCGGCACGTGCAATGCCTTGTTGTCTCTTGGCAGCACGTATCTGGAGATCATCGCGCCCGACCCAGCGCAAACGCTGTCGGGCAACTTCGGCAGTCGCCTTGCGACACTCAGCGCCGGCGGACTCATCACCTGGGCGGCGCGAGGAGATCTGCGCCAGATCAGACAAACACTCAGTGATCGAGGCGTCGATTCGGCCGGCCCGGTTCCGACGTCCCGCAAGACGCCCGAGGGACAACTGCTGGCGTGGGAGCTGCTCTTTCCGCGTCGGCACCCCTTTGGCGGGTTGTTTCCATTTTTCATCGACTGGCTGAAATGCGAGCATCCGTCCTCAACCAGCCCGACAGCCGGCAAGCTCGTGTCATTCGTGGTGTCGACGCCGCACCAGCCAACCTATATGAATGCCATCCAGGGACTGGTCAGCGACCTGTCTGTCCATCTCTCTGTCCATAAGGGCGAACCCGGATTGCAGGTGGACATCGAGGTCGGTGATCGACGCGTAACCCTGGTCGGTCATCAGGAGTCACTGTCCATGCGAAGCTTCACCTGAGATAAACGGTGATGATTCGTTCCGCATAAAGTCTCTGCTCTGTCACCCACACACACGGCCTCCAGGCAATACGCAGAAGCCGACCCCAAGTTTGTTACAACTATCTGGCGACCTACTGTCATATCGTCATCATATCGTCATCATATCGTCATATCCAGAGGTTGAAGTGCGCGCCACGCCGACATCCAACCGTCACAAAACGGGCGGAGAATCCTCGTAGAAGCTGTGAACGGGTTCTCAGGGGAAGGCTATACGAGGGTACTGCCGGTCCGCTTCAGGGACCACGAGACAAACAGACAAGATCTGCGGGAGACAAAAAAAATGAACACTATCCGGGCCGGACTGGCAGGCACAGTGTTATTGGCCGCCTCAACCCAGGCCATCGGTAGCAACGTGGACGCCAAGCTACTGGACATGTTGCTGGCCAATGGCTCAATTACCCAGG